>NZ_JBXALD010000002.1:469331-712678 GCF_058799075.1 Cupriavidus sp. GW822-FHT06G04
GCCCGCAAACAGGCCGAATACCAGGCGCAACAGGCCGCCGAGCAGGCGGCCAGGCAAGCACAGATCGACGCTGAAGCTCAGGCACGTGCGCAAGCCGACGCCGAACGCGCAGCATATTGGGCCGAGGAGAACGCCCGCAAACAGGCCGAATACCAGGCGCAACAGGCCGCCGAGCAGGCGGCCAGGCAAGCACAGATCGACGCTGAAGCCGCGGCCCGGAGGGTAGCGCAAAGCAACCCCGGCAACGACGCAAATTTGCTGACGGGATTCGCGCCAATGCCACCGATGCCGGAAATGCCAACGGCGCCTACGTTCACTCCGCTTGAGCCAGCGCCCCTCCCGGCAGTGGCTTTCGTGCCAGTGACCACAGCGGTCGAGCCCGTGCTGGCGATGGGTCCAGCGTTCCCCCAACCGATTCCCCAAATGATCGTGGAACCGACGGTCGCCGAGATCGTGCCGCCGAGCCAGACGCTGCCGACGATTACGCGGAAGCCGCTGCCGACGCTGCCGTCTATCTCATCGACTACCAAGCTCTAAACAATCGCACGGCGCAGATGGAAGCGCCAAGCGAGACCGCAGCGATCTCGCGGGCTCCGCATAGACAGCGGCGGCCCGCGCTGGTGAAGGTGGCAGCCATTGCTCAAGGCACAAACGCAAGCCGTGCCTTGAGCCGGAAAATGGTGTGGCCGTCCGGGTTTGACAATTGATCGTCACGCCCTGGCGCGCGAAGGTCGGCCCCATATCCGGGCCGCATGAAGTGAAATCCGCGCACCTCCGCCAAAACCTGCATTGAAGTTCGCGCCCATGAGATTCTCCATGGGCGCGAATTTCCTTTTCGGGTTCTTTCGATGTTCGAACGATCTTGTTCGAACCATCTTTTGATCGAATTCTCTTTCGATCTGTTTCTGATCGACGGCCGGCGGGACGGCGGTTTCAACGTCCAGGCGCACCCCACGATGCGCGATCGGCTGCGCGGCCCAAGGCGTATCCGCGCGCCACTCCCGTCAATCGAAATCGACCCATACGCATTCGCGACAAGCATTCGCGAAACGCGGATACGCAGCGATTCGCAACAGTCGCTAGCCGACGATGCGCAGCGAGTAGTCCGTGGCGCGCACGTCCTTGGTCAGCGCGCCTACCGAAATGCGATCCACGCCGGTTTCAGCATACGCACGGATCGTGTCGTAGTTCACGCCCCCCGAAACTTCCAGCAGCGCGCGTCCACGATTGATCTCAACGGCCTCGCGCATCATGTCGATCGTGAAGTTGTCGATCAACACCGAAACCGCGCCAGCGTTCAACGCTTCTTCCAGTTCGGCAATCGATTCGACCTCGACCTGCACGGTCGCATCGCTGTCGAGCGCCAGCGCCGCGCGCATGGCCGCCGTGATGCTGCCAGCCGCCGCGATATGGTTTTCCTTGATCAGAATGCCGTCGTAAAGGGCAAGGCGCTGGTTCTCGCCTCCACCAATCCTGACCGCGTATTTCTGCGCCAGACGCAGGCCTGGCAGCGTCTTGCGCGTGTCGAGCACACGTGCGCGCGTATCGGCAATCAGGTCGGCATATCGGCGCGTCGCCGTGGCCACGCCCGAAAGCAACTGCAGGAAATTCAGCGACGGGCGTTCGGCCGTCAACAATGCGCGCGCGGGGCCGGTAATTTCGCACACCACGTCGTCAGGCGCCATCCGCGCGCCCTCTTCCATGCGCCAGCGAACCTGCAGCCGCGTATCGACGGCCGCCATGCACGCTTCAAACCACGGCTGGCCGCACAGCACCGCGTTTTCACGCACGATCACGCGTGCCTGCACAATCTTGTCGGCCGGGATCAGCAGGCCGGTCAGATCTCCGCTTCCCACATCCTCGGCAATGGCCGCGTTGACGTTGGCTTCCAGCGCGGCGCGCAACGCCGGGCCGTAGCTGTCGAATACCGAATTCACGCTCATGCCGGACCCACTCCCTGAAACAACGCCGATTCCTTTGCGAGATCCGCGGCAGGCCTTACATTGGCCTTCTGCTGCGCGGCGAAGTCGAGCATACGGTCGATACACGTGACAGCGCGTCGCCCAATGTCCGCATCGACGTGGATTTCGTTGCGGCCGGTTTCCAGCACCTCGGCGAGATTGCCGAGCGCATTCATCGCCATCCACGGGCAATGCGCGCAGCTTTTGCATGTCGCGCTGTTGCCAGCCGTCGGCGCCTCGATAAACAGCTTGCCCGGTGCGGCCATGCGCATCTTGTGCAGGATGCCGTTATCGGTGGCGACGATGAATTCGGTGGCGTCGAGTTGCTGGGCCGCGGCGATCAACTGGCTGGTCGAGCCCACCACATCGGCCTGCTCGACCACATTGGCCGGCGATTCCGGGTGTACCAGGATCTTGGCGCGCGGATGTTCGCGGCGCAGCAGATCCAGTTCGATGCCCTTGAATTCGTCATGCACCAGGCACGAGCCCTGCCACAGCAGCATGTCGGCGCCGGTCTGCTTCTGGATGTAGCTGCCGAGGTGCTTGTCCGGGGCCCACAGGATCTTTTCGCCGCGCGCGTGCAGATGCTCGACGATCTTCAGCCCAATGCTCGATGTGACCATCCAGTCCGCGCGCGCCTTCACGGCAGCGCTCGTATTGGCATAGACCACCACGGTGCGATCGGGATGCGCATCGCAAAACGCAGTGAATTCGTCCGCCGGGCAGCCGAGGTCGAGCGAGCAGGTGGCATCCAGATCAGGCATCAGGATGGTCTTCTCGGGACTGAGAATCTTGGCGGTTTCCCCCATGAAACGCACGCCTGCTACCACCAGCGTCTGCGCCGCATGGTCCCGCCCGAAACGCGCCATTTCGAGCGAATCGGACACGCAACCGCCGGTTTCCTCGGCCAGGTCCTGCAGATCTGCATCGACGTAGTAGTGCGCCACCAGCACCGCATTGCGCGCTTTCAGAAGCTTGCGGATCCGGTCCTTGAGGGCGCTGCGTTCGTCGGGCGACAGCACGGGAGGCACCTTGGCCCACGCATGGGCAACGCAGCTGCCGCCGTCGGCATGTTCGGCATCCGCCAAGTTCGGCTTTTCGAACTCGACAGTCTTGATCGTTTGTGGGGTCATTTGTGCAGTACTCCTCGGGGCGCCCATCGGCTGCCGCGCTCAACTGCGCAGTCTGTGCCGGAAACATGGGGGAGTGTAGCGAAAAGAAAAGCCCCGCCTGGGGCGGGGCTTTGTAGCCATGACGGGCGCGCTGCCGATTGTATCAGGCGTACCGGCGCAGGCGCAGCGAAAAGTCCTGCAAAGCCTGGATGCCGCTCGCTTCAGCGCGGTGGCACCACGCTTGCAGCTGGGCCAACAGTTGCTCGCGCGTCATATTCGAACGGCCCCAGATCACGGCCAGTTCGCGACGCATTTCCACATACGTGTGCAGCATCTTGTTCTGCTCGGTGATGCTGGCAAGCTGCTGGCGCTGCGGCGCCGCGAGCTTCACTTCCTCGCGATGGAACCACTTGCGCGCCGGCTTGTAGCTCTTGTACTCGGGCGAACGGCCTTCCTTGTGCTTGCGCAGCTCGGCGCGATATGCGGACTTCAGCGCCTTGGCGTAGCGGGCCATCACGTCGTAACGATTGGCGATGATCGCTTCAAGCGTGTTGTGGTCGACGGGCCGGGCTTCCACCAGGCGGGCCTTGGGCGGCGTCTTCTTGACCTTTGCCAGGCCAACCGACTGCATCGCGCGGATATACCACCAGCCCACGTCGATCTCGTACCACTTGATCGAGAACTTGGCCGACGTCGGATACGTGTGGTGATTGTTGTGCAGCTCTTCGCCACCGATGATGAAGCCCCACGGCGACACATTGGTCGACGCGTCTTCGCAATCGTAGTTGCGGTAGCCCCAGAAGTGGCCCAGGCCGTTGATGATGCCGGCGGCATGGATCGGGATCCACAGCATCTGCACGGCCCACACGGACATGCCGACCAGGCCGAACAACGCCAGGTCGATGATCAACATCAGGCCCACGCCCTGCCAGGTGAAACGCGAATACAGATTGCGCTCGATCCAGTCATTGGGCGTGCCGTGGCCGAACTTGCTGATCGTTTCGGTGTTCTTGGCCTCCGCGCGATACAGTTCGGCGCCTTCCAGCAGCACCTTGCGGATGCCGCGCGTCTGCGGGCTATGCGGATCGTCTTCGGTTTCGCATTTGGCGTGATGCTTGCGGTGAATGGCGGTCCATTCCTTGGTCACCATGCCCGTGGTCAGCCAGAGCCAGAAGCGGAAGAAATGCTGGGCAATCGGATGCAGATCCAGCGACCGGTGCGCCATGCAGCGGTGCAGGAAGATGGTCACGCCTGCGATGGTGATGTGCGTCATCACGAGCGTGTAGATCACGATCTCCCACCAGGACCAATTGGCAAGGCCGTTCGCGGCCCAGTCAAGAATAATGTCGAACAAACTATGTTCTCCGTCGTAAAACGAATGGTTGCAGCGCGCCACCAGCGTGGGGCGCACCTGTCGCGCAGAAAAAGGCCTGCGAAGTCAGCGATTGCGATAGCTTTCTGGCGCTGGCGCAATCCTGCGAAAGTGGCAGGGAGCCGGGCCGAGGTACGAACCGCTGCAATCTGGCGGTTGTCTGGTGTGGGGCTGCAGGATGTCGGTATACACCCGCGACAACCCGGCATTGTACCGAATCGCAACAGGGTAGACATCCGCTTTTTCCCCCACTTTGATGCACTCTGTTGAACTTCGTTCCCGCAGGTGATGCCGGAACGACTTCGTTCGCGCGTCAGCTTGCCGCTTGCGGGCCAGCCGGGAGTGATGTGGGCGCCTCGTTCAAGACGCGGAGTTCGCGCTGCGGATACGGGATCGACACGCCATGTTGCTGGAACGTGCGCCAAATCGCGCGATTCATCGCCGATTGGACGCCCAGCTTGCCGTTTTGGGGATCGGCAATATTGACCGCGACTTCGTATTCGATGCCGCTATCGGCAAAGGCCACGAGAAAGGCCGAAGGCTGAGGAGCGGGCAGCACACGTGGAATATCGCGCACACAATCCTGCAGCAGGCCGATGACTACTTCGGGGTCGGATGCGTAGTCGGCCTGCACCCGCACCGCCACCCGGACATTGGTGCCCGAGAACGAATGGTTTTGCACGGACTGCGCCACGAGTTGCTCGTTCGGCACCAGGGTCTCGCCATCGCCGTTGCGCACGACCGTGTAGCGCGTGCGGATCTGCGACACGATGCCCGTGTACTTGTCCACCGTGATCTGGTCGCCCAACTTGACCGAGCGATCGAGCAGGATGATGAAGCCCGAGATGTAATTGCTGGCGATCTTCTGCAAACCCAGACCGAGACCCACGCCGAGCGCGCCGCCGAACACCGACAGCACGGTCAGGTCGATCCCCACCAGCGACAGGCTCAGCAGCAGCGACACCAGCAGCAGCAGCGCCTTGGAAATGCGCGTCAGCACCACCTTGAGGTTCGCGTCGAGGGTGGGCGCCCCCATCAGACGGTCTTCGAGCCACGACCCGAACCACATCGCCACCAGTACGGTGAGCAGAATCCACACCACGCCCAACAGTGCGTCGGCCACGCTGATCGGGTGCTTGCCGCCTACCGAAAAGCGCATGCTTTCCATCCAGGCGATGACATCGGGCAGCACGCCGACCACATACAGCGCCATGGCGATCCACACCGTCGTGGTCAGCACCTTCTCCACCAGCACCAGCATGCCGTGCAACTGGCCTGTGGCGGACATTCCGCGCCGCAGGATGTAGAACGCAACATAAAGCGCCGCGATGCCGAACAGCGGCACCAGCGCCAGCCGCAGCACGCTGACCGAGGCAAAGGGCGCGAGGCCGTAGCGCGCGGCCAGTACCAGCAGCCAGCCGAACAACGGGAACATGGCGCGTTCCAGGCTGACCGTTGCAAAGCGCAGCGCGAAGCTCGACGACGCGTGCCGCGCTTCGAGCCGCTTGACCACGTGGCGCGCCAATGGCCATGCAATCACCAGGCACGCCGCCAGCACGCCGATCTGCCAGAAGAAGCCCTGGCCGTTGGTGTCGTGGATCAGGTCATCGAGCATGCGGCCCAGTACCGAATGGGACTGGGTCAGCGCCGCCAACGCGTTCGGATTCATCGGTTCGCTTTCTGTCCAGATCCGCGCTTAACGCGTCCGCTCCAACACCGCGGCGAAGAAGCCGTCGGTCTGGTGGATATGCGGGAACAGCGCCAGCATGCCGCTTTCGGCCGGCAATTCTGGCACCGTGATCTTCTGCTCGGCCAGCACCTCAGCCACCGGCACGAGCCGGAAGTTTTCGTTCTTGGCGAGGAAGTCGCGCACGATCGCTTCGTTTTCGGCTTCCAGCACGCTGCACGTGGCGTAGACCACGCGACCGCCGCCCTTCACCAGCTTTGCGGCCGCCTCAAGGATCGCCGCTTGCTTGGCCGTCAGCTCGACTACCGATTCCGGCGACTGACGCCATTTGAGATCGGGATTGCGACGCAATGTCCCAAGTCCGCTGCACGGCGCGTCGACCAGCACGCGGTCGATCTTGCCGGCCAGGCGCTTGACCTTGGCGTCGCGCTCCGAATCGATCAGCACCGGATGGACGTTCGACAGCCCGCTGCGCGCCAGGCGCGGCTTCAGATTGGCGAGGCGTTTTTCCGACACATCGAAGGCGTAGAGCCGACCGGTCGATCGCATGGCCACGCCGAGCGCCAGCGTCTTGCCGCCCGCGCCCGCGCAGAAGTCGACCACCATTTCACCGCGGCGCGGCGCCAGCAGATGACATAGCAACTGGCTGCCTTCGTCCTGAACCTCGACACCCCCGTTGATGAACAGCGGCAGCTGGTTCAGCGCGGGCTTGCCTTTGAGCCGGATGCCATCGGGCGCCATGGGCGTCGGCTCGGCCGCGATGCCGGCGTTGGTCAGTTCGGCCAGCGCCTCTTCCTTCGACACCTTCACGGTATTCACCCGCAGATCCAGGGGCGCCGGACGCAGCCACGCATCGCCCAGCGCGGCGGTGAACGCCTCGCCGTGCCGCGCGACGAGATCGTCGTAAAGCCATTCGGGCAGGTTCGCGCGCACGCGCGGCGCCAGGCTCGAGCGCTCGATCGTCGTCAGGCGATCGAGCCACTCGGCTTCGTCCGGATAGAGGAACGGCGACAGCGTGTCGCGCCCCAGCGTTGCGGCAAGACCGAGCAGAGCCAGGCGGCGCGTGGCCGACCCCGTGCCACTTTCGGCAAATTGACCAAATTCGACGCGTCGACGCAACACGGCAAAAATTGCTTCTGCGATGATTCCGCGGTCGCGGTGGCCGAGTTTGCTATTTTCACGGAAGTAAAAGCTCACCACCGCATCGGCGGGCCGCGCGAACAGCAGCACCTTGCCCAGCAGCCGGTCGATGTGCTGCAGATGGAAAGCCTGCAGCCCGCCCGGCGTGCGCGGCGTGGCGTCTGCGCCATGTGCTCGGGGCTGACGAATCGGACTGCCCTTGCCTTTGCTGCCACGCGAACGCTGGCGATTGTCCTGGGGTGTTGCGGAATTGCGACTCATGGCTGTTTTCCTGCCGTTGCGGGCGAGTTGGCCATGAACCATTGGGGCTCGGCCGGTTGAACTTGAACGATACCGCGCTGCACGTGCAGACGATCCTCGACGAACCAGCGCACAGCGCGCGGGTAAATGACATGTTCGCTATCGAGCAAACGATCGGCCAGCGACTCAGGCGTGTCGCCAGGCAGAACATCAAGCGCGGCCTGTATCACGATCGGGCCGTGATCGAGTTCCGGCGTAACGAAGTGCACCGTGGCGCCGTGCAGTTTCACGCCTGCCTCCAGCGCTTGGCGGTGCGTATGCATGCCGGGGAAACTCGGCAGCAGCGACGGATGGATATTGAGCATCCGCTGCGCGTAATGGGCCACGAATTCCGCCGTGAGAATACGCATGAAGCCGGCCAGCACCACCAGATCCGGTTGATAGGCGTCGATCGCGTCGCGCATCGCGGCGTCGAAACTGGCGCGATCGGCAAACTGCTTGTGGTCCACCACGCCCGTGGCAATGCCATGGTCGGCAGCGAATTTCAGGCCCGAAGCGTCGGGCCGGTTCGACAGCACCGCCGCCACGCGCGCCGGCCATCGCTCGGCTGCGCAGGCCCGGACGATCGCTTCCATGTTGGAGCCGCGCCCGGAAATCAATATGACAATATTTTTCATCGCCGCGATTCTACCGCGCCGCAGGGTAAACGCCCGCAAACCGTACGCATTAGGCACTTAATTACCCCGAAACGTACACCGGGCAACGTTTTCACGTTCAAATGCAACGCGAAATACCCAAGTGCCATGGATTGTGACGCGCACCCCGCTCTGTTAGAGTGGGTCCTACGTCCACGCGCTGCTTCTCCAGAAGACGGTGACAACAAGGACGAAACGGGAAATTAGACGGGAATACGCATGTCGAACGCTGCACCGACTCTGTTGGTGGTCGATGATCATCCTATGGCTCTTTCCGGCACCACCGCATTTCTTGCGGAGGTGATGCCCGACGTCGCAGTCCACGCTGCCGGTAGCGCCAAGGAGGCTCTCCATACGCTGAATCAGGGACTTCGTCCCGATATCGTGCTGCTTGATATCTGGCTTAATGACGGCACTGGCTTCGATGCCATGCAGGCCTTCAAGACCGTGATTCCGGCCGCGCGCTTTATCTTCATGTCCGCCGAAGCCACACCGGAAATCGTGGGACGCGCCCGCGCGCTGTCCGCCTGCGGTTTCGTCGGCAAGCATCTGGACGCCAACGCCTTCACCGCCGCGGTACGCAAGGTGCTGGCCGGCGATACGAGCTTTCCGTCGGACGAGGCCCTGTCCGGCCGCTCGCAATCGTTCGGCCCGGCCCATGGCATTCCTGTCACGCCTGCCGAACTGGGCCTGACGCCGCGCCAGGGCTCGGTGCTGGCGTTGGTGCTGGAAGGCCTGCCGAACAAGGTCATCGCGCGCAAGCTGGGGCTGACGGAAAACACCGTCAAGGAACACGTTTCGGCCATCCTGCAACGCTTGGGCGTGCGCACGCGCATGCAGGTGATGTCGCGCATGGAGCGATTCCGCCTGCGGCAGTAACGCGCGTCGCGGCAGCGGCGGAACACCACGCCGCTTCCCCGCTCTACCACTCCGTCTTGCAACGATGCCCCGCGGCGCCTGCGCCGATGGCGGCGTTTACCTGCGCTGCCGGTTTTGCGCCGTGCGTGAGGCCAAGAGTTATCAGCGTCAGGCTGGTTGCAGCCAGCGCCGCAACAACATTCGCAGATTGGCTGGATCCACCGGCTTGGGCAGCACGAAGTATCCGGCGTCCTCGGCGGCCAGCAGCGCGGCCGATTTCAGGTCGCCCGTCAGCAGCGCGCTGCGCGCCTGCGGTTGCGTGGTCTGCCAGCGTTCCAGCAGATCCAGGCCGTTTTCGTTGCCGGGCAAGCGCAGGTCGCAGAAGATGATGTCCGGCTTCAGGCCCTTGGCGAACAGCGCATCGGCTTCCTGGCCATGCGCGGCGCATGCCACGCGGATTCCCCATGCTTCCATCAGCGCGATCCACGCCTTGCGGATCTGGCTGTCGTCGTCCACCACCAGCACCGTGCCGCGCAGGCGGTCCTGGCGCGCATCCTCGGCCCGCGCATTGGCGCGCATGGCGCGCACGCTGGCCACGGTTTCGGCCGGCACGGGAGCCAGCGCAAACCAGAATACCGAGCCCTTGCCCGGCACCGACCGCACGCCATACGTCCCGCGCATCAGGCGCACGCATTCCTTGAAGATCGCCAGGCCCAGGCCGAGTCCCTGCGACGGATCGCGCTGGGGGTTATGCACCTGGTAGTACGGCGAGAAGATCTCCGGCAGATGCTCGGGCGTGATGCCGGCGCCGGTGTCCCACACTTCGACGCGCACATGTTTGCGACGCTGGCGCGCGGTGACCAGAATGCCGCCGCGCTTGGTATAGCGCAGCGCGTTCTGCACGAGATTGAACAGCGCCCGCCGCAACAGCACCGGTTCGGCCATCGCGTAAAGCTCGTCGGGCACACGCGGGGTCAGCGTCAGCCCGCTTTCGCGCGCATCGGCGGCAAACTGGCTCATCACGTCGTGGATCAGCGCGTTCAGTTCGCAGGGCTCCAGCGTCGGTAACACCTTGCGGCCCTCGAGCTTGGAAAGGTCGAGCAGCGAGCGGAACAGCAAATCGATGGTCTGCGTGCCGGCGGCCACCTGCTCAACCAGAGGATGCAGCGAACTCGACTGGTTGCGCGCGCGCAGCGCTTCCACCAGCATGACCAGCGCGTGGACGGGCTGGCGCAGATCGTGGCTGGCGGCGGCCAGGAAGCGCGATTTTTCCTCGCTGGCGTGCAGCGCGCGCTCCTTTTCTTCCTGGAACTGTTTTGCCAGCCGCCGGCTTTCCGATTCCAGCTGGATGGCCCGCACCAGCGTGTGCTGCAGATTCAGCGAATGGCGCGCCAGCATCAGCGCGTAGATCACCAGCAGGATCTGCACGAAGCCGCCGTGCTGCGGGAACGCAAAGTCGGCCAGCATGATGTTGGGCACCAGGATCGGCACGCCCGCAAACACCAGGTTGGACGGGATGGGCGATTGCGAAGTGGCGCCGCCCGCCAGCACGCCCAGCGTCAGCAAGTACAGCACGCTCGAAAACACCACGGAGTTGGTGTACAGATGCAGCAGCGCCGAACTTCCCCACGTCAGGCCGGTGAGAAAGGCAATCGCGCGCATGTTGTTCCACCACTTGCGCGTGTGCGCCGAGCGGCTCATTTTGCCGATGTCCCGCTGGTAGCCGAAATAGAACCAGCTGCCGCCCGCGGTGAGCATCAGCATGATCGCGCACCACGCCAGCAACGCGGCGTGGCTGGCGTGATTCCAGAAGGCACAGGCGGTCAGCGCCGGCAGCAGGACGGACGATGCGATGGCCGTGGGCGACACCCGGTGCACGGTGGCCAGCAGCTTGGCCCGTGTCTCGGTGTCCAATTGCGGACCGGGCGGCAGGATCTTGTTGAGCAGCGCGTTCAAGTGTGGCCTGGCATGTAAGGCGACGACAATCGGCTGAAGGAGCCGCGTCTCGGCGGCAACCGTTGCAGTATTCGCGCGGTTTTTGTTCTGAATCGCGCATATCATGCCGATTTTTGCGGCGCTGCGCCATTACCGGGTGGGCGGATCGGCCACAAATTCGCCATTTGTGGGCAGCCGACCAACACCGGCACCACGCCGGCGCCGGGGAAACTGCCAATCGGGCGGCAAGTGTGGCCATTCGCCTTATAATGCTCGCTTTCCCTAAAACGCTCGTCCGCCGTCCTCGTGAAAGTCTTCCGCGGCCTGCCCAACGCCGAAAGCCGGGCGCCCTGCGCGCTCACCATCGGTAATTTCGACGGTGTGCATCGCGGCCACCAGTCGCTGCTGGCGCGCGCGCGCGCCGCCGCCGACGCGCGCGGCCTGCCGCTGTGCGTGATGACGTTCGAGCCGCATCCGCGGGAATTTTTCTCCCCCGAACACGCCCCGACCCGCATCGCCCTGCTGCGCGACAAGCTCGACGCCCTGCGCCGCAATGGCGTCGATCGCGTGGTCGTGGAGCACTTCAACGCCCACTTCGCCGCGCAATCGCCGCAGGCCTTCGTCGAAAACGTGCTCTGGCACGGGCTGCACGCGCGGTGGATCCTGGTGGGCGACGACTTCCGCTTCGGCGCCAGGCGCGCGGGCGACTTTGCCTATCTGCAGGACGCGGGCCGCCAATTCGGCTTCGATGTCGAGCAAATGGGTTCGGTGTCCGAGGGCGGCATCCGCATTTCCAGCTCGGCGGTGCGCCAGGCCCTGGGCGATGGCGATCTCGAACACGCGCGTCGCCTGCTGGGCCACGGCTACGCGATTAGCGGCCATGTGATCCATGGACGCAAGCTCGGCCGCAATCTCGGCTTCCCGACGCTGAACCTGAAGATTTCGCACAAGCGCCCGGCCGTCAATGGCATCTTCGTGGTGCAGGTGCATGGCCTTGCCGAGCATCCGCTGCCAGGCGTGGCAAGCATCGGCGTACGCCCCACGGTGGAAGACGCCGGCCGCGTGCTGCTGGAAGTGCATCTTTTCGACATCAATGAAAACCTCTACGGCAAGCTGGTCCGGGTGGAATTCATGAAGAAGCTGCGCGACGAGATGCGCTACGACTCGCTGGACGCCCTCACCGCCGCGATCGCCAAGGATGCCGAGGACGCGCGTGCGTTCTTCGGCATCGCCTCGCCGGGCGCGAGCGGCGGCCGGCGCGACTTTGCCACTTCCGCTACGGATCGAATTAGCTAGCGGCCGGCGGCTCGCCAGATGCGCGCCGCCGGGGCCCGCCCTGCCTTGCTCCGAAACCGACACGCGCGCGGCGGTCATCTACCGGCCGCGCCTCACGAATTGCCCTGAGAATCGAACATGTCAGACGACAAACGCGCCAAGCCTGAAAAAAGCAAGTATTCGGTCAACCTGCTGGACACGCCGTTCCCGATGCGCGGCGACCTGCCCAAGCGCGAGCCGCTGTGGGTCAAGCAGTGGCAGGACAAGCAGATCTACAAGAAGATCCGCGCGGCGCGCAAGGGCGCGAAGAAGTTCGTGCTGCACGACGGCCCGCCGTATGCCAACGGCGACATCCACATCGGCCATGCGGTCAACAAGGTCCTGAAGGACATGATCATCAAGGCGCGCGGCCTGACCGGCCTGGACGCCGTCTACGTGCCGGGCTGGGACTGCCATGGCATGCCGATCGAAATCCAGATCGAAAAGCAGTTCGGCAAGGGCCTGCCCGTGCAGGAAGTCCAGGCCAAGGCGCGCGCTTACGCGACGGAACAGATCGCCCGCCAGAAGAAGGATTTCGAACGCTTGGGCGTGCTGGGCGACTGGGACAATCCCTATCTGACCATGAACTTCAGCAACGAAGCCGACGAGCTGCGTGCGCTGGGCAAGATCATGGAGAAAGGCTACGTGTTCCGCGGCCTGAAGCCCGTGAATTGGTGTTTCGACTGCGGTTCGGCACTGGCTGAGGCGGAAGTCGAGTACAAGGACAAGGTCGATCTGTCGATCGATGTCGGCTTCCCGTTCGCGGAACTCGACAAGCTGGCCCATGCGTTCCACGTGCCGTTGGCGCAGCTGCAAGGCAAGCCGGGCTGGATCGTGATCTGGACCACCACGCCCTGGACGATTCCGTCGAACCAGGCATTGAACATGCATCCGGAAGTGGAATACGCGCTGGTCGACACGCCGCGCGGCTTCCTGATCCTGGCCAAGGATCGCGTCGAGGAGCAGCTGAAAACCTACGCGCTGGAAGGCACCATCGTGGCCACCGCGCGCGGCGATGCGTTGACCGAAGTGCGCTTCCATCACCCGCTTGCCAAGATGGACGCGGGATACGCGCGCACGTCGCCGGTCTACCTGGGCGACTACGTGACCACCGACACTGGCACCGGCATCGTCCATTCGGCGCCGGCCTACGGTGTGGAAGACTTCCAGTCATGCAAGGCGCACGGCATGCCCGATGCGGACATCATCAGCCCAGTGATGGGCGATGGCGTCTACGCCAGCACGCTGCCGTTGTTCGGCGGACTGTCGATCTGGGATGCCAACCCGAAGATCGTCGAGGTGCTGCGCACCTCGGGCAACCTGTTCAACGCCCATAAGTACGAACACAGCTACATGCACTGCTGGCGTCACAAGACGCCAATCATCTATCGCGCCACGTCGCAGTGGTTTGCCGGCATGGACGTGGATCCGGCCGACAACGGCCCGACCCTGCGCGAGACCGCGCTGGCGGGCATCGAGGCCACCGAGTTCTACCCGTCGTGGGGCAAGCAGCGCCTGCACAACATGATCGCCAACCGCCCGGACTGGACGCTGTCGCGCCAGCGCCAATGGGGCGTGCCGATGGCGTTCTTCGTGCACAAGGAAACCGGCGCGCTACACCCGCGCACACCCGAGTTGCTCGAGGAAGTGGCCAAGCGCGTCGAACAGCACGGCATCGAGGCATGGCAATCGCTCGACCCCAAGGAATTGCTCGGCGACGAAGCCGCGCAGTACGAAAAGAACCGCGACACGCTCGACGTCTGGTTCGATTCAGGCACGACCCACTGGACCGTGATCCGCGGATCGCACCGCGACGAACTCTACGATCCGTCGGCCGACACCCCTGACGGCCGTCTGGCGGACCTGTACCTGGAAGGCTCGGACCAGCATCGCGGCTGGTTCCATTCGTCGTTGCTGACCGCATCGATGCTCTATGGCAAGCCACCGTACAAGGCGCTGCTCACGCACGGCTTCACGGTCGACGGCGAAGGCCGCAAGATGTCGAAGTCGGTCGGCAACACGGTCGCGCCGCAGGACATCTCGAACAAGATGGGCGCGGAAATCATCCGGCTGTGGGTGGCGTCGACCGATTACTCGGGCGAGCTGTCGATCTCGGAGGAGATCCTCAAGCGCGTGGTGGAAGGCTATCGCCGCATCCGCAACACGCTGCGCTTCCTGCTGGCCAACCTGACCGACTACGACCACGCCCGCGACGCGCTGCCGGCGTCGGAATGGCTTGAGATCGACCGCTACGCAGTGGCGCTGACCGAGCGCCTGCAAAAGGAAGTGCTGTCGCACTATCAGGCCTACGAATTCCACCCGGTGGTGGCCAAGCTGCAGACGTTCTGCTCCGAAGACCTGGGCGGCTTTTACCTCGATGTGCTGAAGGATCGCCTCTACACCACGGCAGCCGATTCGAAGGCGCGCCGCGCCGCGCAGAATGCGCTGTACCACATCACGCAGGCGATGCTGCACTGGATGGCGCCGTTCCTGTCGTTCACGGCCGAGGAAGCCTGGCAGATCTTTGCGCACGGCACCGAACACACGGACACGATCTTTACGAGCACCTACTACGACATCCCTTCGGTGGACGATGCGGACAACCTGCTGATGAAGTGGCACGAGATCCGCACCGTGCGCGCCGAGGTCACGCGCCAGCTGGAAGCCGTACGCGCCGAGGGCGATATCGGATCGTCGCTGCAGGCGGAAGTCACGATTGCCGCGGGCGGCCCGGTGCTGAGCGCATTGCAAAGCCTGGAGGACGATTTGCGCTTCGTGCTGCTGACGTCGGCCGCCAAGGTCACGCCGGCGCCGGAAGGCGGCGATCTGATGGTGACCGTCACGCCTTCGCAGCATGCCAAGTGCGAGCGCTGCTGGCACTATCGCGCCGATGTCGGCCACAACCCCGAGCACCCGACGATTTGCGGCCGCTGCGACAGCAACCTGTTTGGCGCCGGTGAACATAGGAGCCACGCCTGATGGCAACGTCTTCCACGCGCTCCGCGCGCTCGACTCCGGCGCGCAGCAAGGGCAAAGGCAAAAGCAACGTCACGCCGTGGCTGTGGATGGCCTTTGCGCTGCTGGTCGTCATGATCGACCAGTTCTTCAAGATCCTGATCTCGCGCTCGTTCCAGTACGGTGAATCGCGCCCGGTCACGAGCTTCTTCAATCTCGTGCTGGTCTGGAACAAGGGCGCGGCGTTCAGCTTCCTTGCCGACGCGGGCGGCTGGCAGCGCTGGTTCTTCACGGTGCTGGGCGTCGCGGTGGGCAGCTTCATCGTCTGGCTGCTGTATCGCCATACGGGCCAGAAGCTGTTCTGTCTGGCGGTGTCGTTGATTCTTGGCGGCGCGGTGGGCAATGTGGTCGACCGTGTCATCTACGGTCACGTGATCGACTTTCTCGATTTCCACCTGCGCAACATGCATTTTCCGGCGTTCAATGTCGCCGATTGCGCGATCACGGTAGGCGCGGTCCTGCTGATCGTCGACGAGTTACGGCGCGTTCGCCGGCACTGACGGCGACATCGTCGGCGTTGATTGACGGCGGTGATTGACGGCAAATTCTTGCCGCCGGCAATATCCGCCTTCCCGTTCTTCCCTTTTTCGTTTCTTCCGGCAGCAACTTTCCCGGTCCACCTCTGGCGCGCGCGCCAGAGGTGCGCTCCGGCGACCCACGCCTGCCCGGCACATCCATCGCGCCAGCGGTATGATGCGGAACTCAAGTTTCCTCGAGAGCGTTCCCCATGGATTTGCGCGGCAAGCACATCGTTCTTGGCCTCACCGGCGGCATTGCCTGCTACAAGTCGGCCGAACTGGTCCGGCTTCTGACCAAGGCCGGCGCCACCGTACAGGTGGCGATGACCGAGGCGGCGACGCATTTCATCACGCCCGTCACGATGCAGGCGCTGTCCGGCCGACCGGTATTCCTTTCGCAATGGGATGCGCGCGTGGACAACAACATGGCGCATATCGACCTCTCGCGCGAGGCCGACGCCATCCTGATCGCGCCGGCTTCCACCGACTTTCTGGCCAAGGTCGCCAACGGGCTGTGCGACGACCTGCTCACCACGCTGTGCATCGCGCGCGAATGCCCGCTGCTGGTCGCGCCCGCGATGAATCGCCAGATGTGGGCCGCCGCGCCCACCCAGCGCAATGCCGCGCAACTGCGCGCTGACGGCGTGGCGATTCTGGGACCGGGAACCGGCGACCAGGCCTGCGGCGAAATCGGTGACGGCCGGATGCTCGAACCGGAAGAAATCGTTGAGGATCTCATTGCGTTCTTCCAGCCCAAGCCGCTTGCCGGCAAGCGCGTACTGATCACGGCGGGCCCGACCTTCGAGGCAATCGATCCGGTGCGCGGCATCACCAATCTGTCGTCGGGCAAGATGGGGTTCTCGATTGCCCGCGCCGCGCGCGAGGCCGGCGCCGAGGTGCTGCTGGTGGCCGGGCCGACCGCGCTCGGCACACCTCGCGGCGTGGTGCGGACCGATGTACGCAGCGCCCAGCAGATGCACGATGCGGTGATGGCCCAGTTGCGCGAGGTCGACGTGTTCATCGCCGTGGCTGCCGTGGCCGACTGGCGGCCCGCCGCAGTCGCGCAGCAAAAGCTCAAGAAAGCTAACGACAGCGACACGCCCACGCTGCAGTTCGTACAGAACCCTGACATCCTGGCGGCCGTGGCCGCGCGTGCTGACGCGCCCTACTGCGTTGGCTTTGCTGCCGAGAGCGAGAACCTGGAGCAGTACGGCGAACAGAAACGCCAACGCAAGGGCGTGCCGCTGCTGGTCGGCAATATCGGACACCATACGTTCGGTCTCGATGACAACGAGATCGTGCTGTTCGATAGCCACGGCATGACGCGCCTGCCTCGCGCCGACAAGCTTTCGCTGGCGCGCCAGCTCATCAACGCCATCGGCCAGCGGCTGCCGCGCAAGTCCACATAACGTCCATATAGCGTGCCGTGTCTGCTGCCATGAGCCAAACTCGTCCCAAGTTGCGACTGTCGGTCCTCGACCAGAGCCCCGTCATCCACGGCCATAGCGCGCGCGACGCGCTGGCGGCCACTGTCGACCTCGCCCAGATGGCCGACGCGCTCGGCTATACGCGCTACTGGTGCGCCGAGCACCACGGCCTGCACGGCGTATGCAATCCCGCGCCGGAAGTCATGCTGGCGCGCCTGGGCAGCGTTACGCAGCGCATCCGCCTGGGCTCCGGCGGCGTGATGCTGCCGTACTACAGCCCGTTCAAGGTTGCCGAGCAGTTCCGCATGCTCGAAGCACTGTTTCCGAACCGCATCGACCTGGGCGTGGGCCGCGCACCCGGCGGCGACATGCGCACGGCGCAGGCGGTGGCAATGGGGCAATACAATCGCGGCGATCAGTTTCCGCAGCAGGTGCAGGACCTGTCGTTCCTGTTGCGCGGCGATGTGCCGCCCGACCATCTGGCCGAAGGCGTGCTGCTGCAACCGGCAATCGACACGCGGCCCGAGCTGTGGGTGCTGGGATCCAGCGATTTCGGCGGCGCGCTGGCCGCGCGGCTAGGTCTGCGCTTCGCCTTTGCGCACTTTATCAACGCGCATGGCGGCCACGCCGTAGCGCGGCAATATCGCGACGATTTCAACGCCGGCTACCACGATGCGCCGTATAGCGCCGCCGCGGTCTTCGTGATCTGCGCCGACACCGAAGCGCAAGCCGCGATGCTGGAAAGCGCGGTGGACATCCGTCGCCTGCAGATGGCCTACGGCGTGAACGCGCCGATTCCGTCGCTGGCGCAGGCGGCGGACTTTACGCCCAGCGAGCGCGACCGTCTGATCATCGAACGCGAGCGGCCGCGCACCATTTGCGGCACCCCGGCCCAGGTGGCCGAACGCATGCTGAGCCTGCGTGATCGGTTCGCCGCCGACGAGTTGATTGTGCTGAGCGTGACAGCGTCGTACCAGGCGCGCATGCGCACCTACGAACTGCTGGCCGACGCCTTCGACCTGGCGGCATAGGCGCCGGCGATTCGGGCGCCACAGTGCTGCTCCGAAGTGCTGAATCGGCAGGGGCGCCACGGTATCATGCCGCCTTTGTCCGATTAACGCGCCAGCGCATTGCAGGAAACATATCCATGACCGTAGCCGTGAACCCGACCGTCGAAATCAAGGTACTCGACGCCCGCCTGAACGACTGGGGCCTGCCAGCCTACCAAAGCGACATGGCGGCAGCCATCGACCTGCATGCCTGCGTGGATGGCCCCGTGACTATCGAGCCGGGCACCGCCGCGCAGCTGGTGCCTGCCGGGATCGCCGTACACATGGCCAATCCGTACATGTGCGCGACGATCGTGCCGCGCTCCGGGCTTGGCCACAAGAAGGGATTGGTGCTGGGCAATTCCATCGGCGTGATCGATGCCGACTACCAGGGTCAGATCATGGTCAGCGTGTGGAACCGCAATGCGCCCGGCACCGAGCCGATCGTCATCCAGCCCGGCGAGCGCATTGCGCAAATGATGTTCGTGCCGGTACTGCGCCCGGTTTTCACGACGGTGGAGACGTTCTCGGAAGATTCCGCGCGCGGAGCGGGTGGATTTGGATCGACCGGCGTGGCCCACGCCAAGGCAGGCTGAGCGCGTCGATCCACCACCGCGGAACGCTCCGACCGACTACGCGCGCTGTTCGAAGATCAGCGCCACGCCGTTGGCCTGCGCAGCGGGGATCAGCGTGATGCTTGGCGAGAGATCGATGGCCCGCACGCCGTTCGTGCGCCAGTGCGCCCGCGCCAGTGCCAGATCGGCCGTTGCGAGCCGGATTGCCGCATAGCCGGGCGTGGCGCGCTCGACCTGCGGCGCGTCCGTGGCATCGCCCAGCGCTTGCGGCGCGGTGATGACCAACGAGGCGCCATCGACGGCCAACACCGCGATCTCGCCCGTCGCGTGCGTGATCGGGGCGCCGGTCAGCGTGGCATAAGCCTGCGCCGTGCGCGCCAGATCGGCGGCCTCCACGACCAGATACGTCGCGTCAATCGCCTGTGCGCCGTTGGCGTGGCCCATCCATTCCGGACGCCAGAGCAATTCGGGCGTGCGATGTTCGCAGACGAAATACCGCGCCCCGGGGGCCTGATCCAGTGCGGTCACGCGGAACGTCGCCGGGTGCTCGCTGCCGTCGTCAAGCCGGACGGGCCGCGAAAACTCAATCGGATCCGACACTTCGAAACCCGCGGCGCGCAACCTGGCGGCCGTCGCAAACGCGTCGCTGCTCTTGCACGACATCGCCGCACAACCGTCGCCGCGCTGCTGGGCATCCCAGTAATACTGGCGGCTGGGGCTCGGCGCCGTGACGTGCAGCAGTTCGAGGTAGTCGCGCCCCAGCATGATGCAGTGGTTTTGCGAGCCCAGCGTGTGATAGCCGCGCGGCGTCAGCGTGAAGCCGAGCGCGCGCCAATTGGCGGCAGCCGCGTCGAGATCGTTGCAAACGACCACGGCATGATCGAACGGTTCGGGCAGTGCGGGCATCGGTTATTCGAACTGGATATTGGCCTTGCGGGCCACGGCCTGCCACTTGTCATGCTCGTGGCGAACCAGGTTGCCGAGATCGGCGGGCGAGCCGACTGCGATTTCGAAACCCTGCGCGGTCAGCGCCTCCACCACCTTGGGCTGCTTGATCGCCGCGCCGAGTGCATCGTGCAGTCGCGTGACGGTGTCCGGTTGCATATTGGCCGGGCCGAATACGCCGATCCAGGAATAGGCCTCGAAGCCCTTGAAACCCTGCTCGGCCACGGTGGGCACTTGCGGCATTTGCTTGATGCGGCTGGTGCCGGTCACGCCGAGCACCTTGATCGTCTTGGCGGCAATATGCGCCTGGACAGCGGCATAGCTGCTGAAAAACAGGTCGACCTCTCCGGCCAGCACGGCCTGCACGGCCGGGCCGCCGCCCTTGTACGGCACATGCAGGAAATGTACGCCGGCATCGGTTGCCAGCGCTTCCGCCGCGAGCTGGTTCAGGCTGCCGATGCCAGACGATGCATAGCGCACGGCGCCCGGATTGGACTTGGCCAAGGCAATCAGTTCGCGGACGTTCGATGCGGATAGCGCCGGGTTTGCGGCAATCACCAGCGGAAACCGCACGAGCTGCGTGATCGGCGTGAAGTCCTTGAAGGTGTCGTAGGGCAGGTTCTTGTACGCAAACGGATTGATGGCATGGGTGTCGAACGCCATCAGCAGCGTATTGCCGTCAGGCTTGGCGCGCGCCACGGTGCTGCTGGCGATCAGGCCGCCTGCGCCGGGCTTGTTGTCGACCACCACGGTCTGCCCAAGGCTGGTCTTGAGTCCGGGCTGAAGCTGACGAGCGACGATATCCACGCTGCCGCCCGGCGGGAACGGCAACACCATCGAGATCGGCCGGCTGGCGGCGGCGGGCTCCGCGGCATGGGCGGCTTGAACGAGACTGGCCAGCGACGCCACGGGCATGGCGCCCATCGGCAACGACTTGAGCAGCAGGCGGCGCAGCCGCGTGCGGTCTGGAGAGGACATCGGGGACTCAGGCTGGGTGGCCAAACGGCCACCGGACAAAAGGAAAGGCGGTACGCGCCGTCCCGTATTTTGCCCGATGATCGGTCAACTTGCAGAATGACCGTCGCTGATCGCCCAAAACTGGAACAATCGGGCAAGAAAACGGCCGGGACATTGCCCGGCCGTTGTGTCGATGCCGCACCCGGTGCGGCGCCCTCGGAGCGTGCTCAGGCTTCTGCGCGCTGTTCGCTCTCCGGCGCCTCGGGGGGCTCCGGATCGGCTTCCGAAAAGCTCAGCAGGATCTGGTCGTTGTCGTCCAGATCGACCGCCACCTTGCCTCCGGTCAGCAGCCTGCCAAACAGCAGTTCGTCGGCGAGCGCCTTGCGGATCATGTCCTGGATCAGGCGCTGCATTGGCCGTGCACCCATCAGCGGGTCGAAACCCTTCTTGGCCAAATACTTGCGCAGCTTTTCCGAGAAACTGGCTTCCACCTTCTTCTCGTGCAGCTGCTCTTCCAGCTGCATCAGGAACTTGTCCACCACACGCAGGATGATCTCCTCATCGAGCGCACGGAAGCTGATGGTGGCATCGAGCCGGTTGCGGAACTCGGGCGTGAACATCCGCTTGATGTCGGCCATCTCGTCGCCCTGCTCGCGCGCCGTGGTGAAACCGATCGTCGCCCGGTTCATCGTTTCGGCTCCCGCATTGGTGGTCATGATGATGATCACGTTGCGGAAGTCGGCGCGACGGCCGTTGTTATCGGTCAGCGAGCCATGGTCCATCACCTGCAGCAGGATATTGAAAATATCCGGATGCGCCTTCTCGATCTCGTCGAGCAGCAGCACGCAATGCGGCTTCTTGGTGACGGCCTCGGTCAGCAAGCCGCCCTGGTCGAATCCGACATAGCCCGGCGGCGCGCCGATCAACCGGCTGACCGCATGGCGCTCCATGTATTCGGACATGTCGAAGCGCAGCAACTCGATGCCCATGATGAACGCGAGTTGCTTGGCCACTTCGGTCTTGCCCACGCCGGTCGGGCCGGAGAACAGGAAGGAGCCGATAGGCTTGTCGGTCTTGCCCAGCCCCGCACGCGACATCTTGATCGCCGCGGACAGCGCCTCGATCGCGGGATCCTGACCGAACACCACCGATTTCAGGTCGCGTTCCAGCGTCTGCAGCTTGCTGCGATCGTCCTGGTTGACGCTCTGCGGCGGAATGCGCGCGATGCGCGACACGATGTCCTCGATCTCGCCCTTGCCGATCGTCTTCTTCTGCTTCGACTTCGGCAGGATCCGCTGCGCGGCGCCCGCCTCATCGATCACATCGATAGCCTTGTCCGGCAGATGGCGGTCGGTAATGAAGCGCGCTGACAGTTCGGCGGCGGCAGTCAGCGCCGACGCCGCGTACTTCACGCCATGGTGTTCCTCGAAGCGCGATTTCAGGCCGCGCAGGATCTGCACGGTCTGGTCGACCGACGGTTCGACCACGTCGATTTTCTGGAAACGGCGCGACAGTGCGGCGTCTTTTTCGAAAATGCCGCGATATTCGGTGAACGTGGTCGCGCCGACGCACTTGAGCTGCCCCGACGACAGCGCCGGCTTGAGCAGGTTGCTGGCGTCCAGCGTGCCGCCCGACGCGGCGCCCGCGCCGATCAGCGTGTGGATCTCGTCGATAAACAGGATCGCGTTCGGATTGTCCTTGAGCGACTTCAGCACACCCTTCAGGCGCTGCTCGAAATCGCCGCGATACTTCGTGCCGGCCAGCAACGCGCCCATGTCGAGCGAGTACACCGTGGCCTTTTCAAGGATATCGGGCACTTCGTTCTTGGTGATGCGCCAAGCAAGGCCTTCCGCGATCGCGGTCTTGCCTACGCCGGCCTCGCCCACCAGCAGCGGATTGTTCTTGCGCCGGCGGCACAGCACCTGCACCACGCGCTCGACCTCGCTGTCCCGGCCGATCAACGGGTCTATCTTGCCGGCCTTGGCCAGCGCGTTCAGGTTCTGCGTGTATTGCTCGAGCGGGCTTTCCTTGCCGTCGCCGCCCTCGCCCTCGGCATTGCCTTCGCCGTGCTTGGCGGGCTCCGCCTGATCCTTGCGGATGCCGTGGCTGATGAAGTTGACCACGTCCAGGCGCGTCACGCCCTGCTGCTGCAGGTAGTACACCGCGTGGGAGTCCTTCTCGCCGAAGATCGCCACCAGCACGTTCGCGCCGGTGACTTCCTTCTTGCCGTTCGACGTCGATTGCACGTGCATGATGGCGCGCTGGATCACACGCTGGAATCCCAGCGTGGGCTGCGTGTCCACCTCGTCCGTGCCGGGCACGACGGGCGTGTTATCGGCAATGAAGTTCTTCAGACTGGTGCGCAAGTCCTCGATATTTGCCGCGCACGCGCGCAGCACTTCGGCCGCCGTCGGGTTGTCGAGCAACGCCAGCAGAAGGTGTTCCACGGTAATGAACTCGTGGCGAGCCTGGCGTGCCTCGACAAAGGCCATGTGCAGGCTTACTTCCAATTCTTGCGCAATCATGCTTCCTCCATCACGCACTGCAGCGGGTGGCCCGCCTGCCGCGCATGGGTTGATACAAGCTCGACCTTGGTCGCCGCGATATCCCGCGTGTAGATACCGCAAACGCCCTTGCCTTCCCGGTGAACGGTCAGCATGATCTGCGTCGCCGTTTCCCGGTCCCTGCTGAAATACTGCTGCAGGATCATCACGACAAACTCCATGGGAGTGTAGTCGTCGTTGAGCAGGAGCACCTTGTACATCGCCGGCGGCTTGAGCTGCTGCTCTTTCCGCTCGATTACCGTGCCTGCATCGCGTTGGGGGGTGTTCGCCAGCCGTGTCGCCATGGCTTTTATTCTAACCCTTACTCACAAGTCTGCAATTTGGGGAACTGGACCCGTATTCAAGTCCCGCTCATTGGAAAATTCCGGAGGTGGGCCACCGTACAGAAGCCGCCCAGCGCACGTTTGCGGTGCATCCGGTTGCCGCCGCGCACCGTACCGGACCGGAAATGCCTGCGCCGCAACGGGACGGACGAATCCGCGCACCACGGCAGCTAAGGTACCATCTGCGGCCGTTTCAATCCCGCCACACCCCACGCCGAGTGGGGAATCTGCCAACTTGACAGTGTGTAGGTTTGCCAGAAAAATCGATCGCACATCTGCTCCCGGCCAGCGAGCCAAGCATACAGGCCGGATCGGATGTTTCCGTGAGCAGGGAGGCCCACGACCGGCGTTGGCCAGTTGTTACCGGCCCGCATCCAGGCGGGCGCCGAGCGACTGACCACGCGAATTTCATTTGCGCGGCGCTGTTGTTGCAGCCCCTCCGGGGATTGCATGCACAAGCCCGTCGAGGTGGTGTTCGGCTGGCCATTGGTTTCCCCGCTTGAAATCAGCTTTTTCGTTGGGGGAGTTTATGGCAAGCGGTATCGTCAAATGGTTCAATGACGCCAAGGGTTTTGGCTTTATCAAGCCGGACGACGGCGAGGAAGAACTGTTTGCGCACTTTTCGGCCATTCAGATGGCGGGTTTCAAGACGCTGAAGGAAGGCCAGCGCGTTGTGTTCGAAGTCGTGCAAGGCCCGAAGGGCAAGCAAGCGACGAACATCCAGGACGCCAACCAGTAAAGTGCGCCGCGACCGAACGCGCCATAGAGCGGTGTCGGTCCATGCGGATGTGAAGGGAATGTTCTTCCCTTCGGAACGGGATCCTGTGCGACGGTGGACCACGTCCTGCCGCAGCACGCTGCAATAGCGGTACGCCAGCATCCGACAAGACGCCCGGCGCATGTCATCCATGCGCCGGGCGTTTCTGCTTTTGTTTCCGCATTGGCGGAAGGATGGAAAAGCGGCCGCTTGGGCCGCCCTTCGATGCCACACCCGACCGGGCCGCGATGTTCGCGCGCCATCCGGACCGGGCCATCCGGCGTCACATGTTGTCGATCATTACCTGCCCGAACCCGGAGCACGATACCTGCGTGGCACCTTCCAGAAGTCGCGCAAAATCGTACGTGACCTTCTTCGACTGGATCGACTTCTCCATCGCGTCGATGATCAGGTCCGCAGCCTCCGTCCATCCCATGTGACGCAGCATCATTTCCGCGGACAGGATTTCAGAGCCCGGATTCACATAGTCCTTGCCCGCGTACTTCGGCGCGGTGCCGTGGGTGGCTTCGAACATCGCCACGGAATCCGACATGTTCGCGCCGGGCGCAATCCCGATCCCGCCGACCTGCGCCGCAAGCGCGTCCGAAATGTAGTCGCCGTTCAGGTTCAGGGTGGCGATCACCGAATATTCGGCCGGCCGCAGCAGGATCTGCTGCAGGAAAGCGTCGGCGATGGCGTCCTTGACGACGATGTCGCGTCCGGTCTTGGGATTCTTGAACTTGCACCACGGGCCGCCATCCACCAGTTGGGCGCCGAATTCCTGCTGCGCGAGTTCATAGCCCCAATCGCGGAAGCCGCCTTCCGTGAATTTCATGATGTTGCCCTTGTGCACCAGCGTCACGGACGGCTTGTCGTTGTCGATGGCGTACTGGATGGCCTTGCGCACCAGGCGCTGCGTGCCCTGCTTGGAAACGGGCTTGACGCCGATGCCGGACGTGTCCGGGAAACGGATCTTCGTCACACCCATTTCGTTGCGCAGGAAGGCGATCAGCTTTCGCGCGCCCTCGCTGCCGGCCTCCCATTCGATACCCGCGTAGATGTCTTCGGAGTTCTCGCGGAAAATCACCATGTCGGTCTTTTCGGGCTCGCGCACGGGCGAAGGCACGCCCTTGAAATAGCGAACCGGGCGCAGGCAGACGTAAAGGTCAAGCTGCTGGCGCAGCGCCACGTTCAGCGATCGGATGCCACCGCCGACGGGCGTGGTGAGCGGACCCTTGATCGACACCACATATTCCTTGACGACGTCGAGCGTTTCGTCCGGCAGCCAAACGTCCGGGCCGTAGATGCGGGTCGACTTCTCCCCGGCGTAGACTTCCATCCAGGCGATCTTGCGCTTGCCGCCGTAGGCCTTGGCGACCGCTGCATCCACCACCTTCAGCATCACCGGCGTGATATCCACGCCCGTTCCGTCGCCTTCGATGTACGGGATGATCGGGTTGTCGGGCACGTTCAGCGAGAAATCGGCGTTGACCGTGATTTTTTCGCCTGCCGGCACCTTGATGTGCTGATACATAATCGTCTCCAACTGCGGATGGGGTGATGACTGCCCGGGCTTGCCGCCGGGCCACGCGATTGTGTTGTGCGAGGCATTGTAGCGGGCGTTTCAGCCTCGTCACATGGCGGCGGACCTGCAGGCCGTGCACCGCCAAGTATCTCGCACATGTCTTATATAAGACATAAGACTATTCTCAATATTATGCATAAAGCGATGGCGCGCGCCAACTTGCGGACGCGGAATACTGGCGCGCGCGGCCTTGGGAGATAATGCGCGCCCATGACCCTGATCGCCCTCAACAAGCCCTTCCAGATGATGAGCCAGTTTTCGGCGCACCCCACGCGCGCGACGCTGGCCGATTGCGTCGATGTGCCCGGCGTGTACCCGGCGGGCCGGCTCGATGCGGACAGCGAAGGCTTGCTGCTGCTGACCGATGACGGCGCGTTGCAGGCGCGCATTGCCGATCCCCAACACAAACTCACCAAGACCTATTTCGCGCAGGTGGAAGGCGTGCCGGACGAGGCGGCGCTGCGGCTGTTGCGCAGCGGGGTGGATCTTGGCGATTTCAAGACGCTGCCCGCGAAAGTGTCGATCGTTGACGCGCCTGCATGGTTGTGGGATCGGGATCCGCCAATCCGGTTTCGCGCCGCCATTCCTACTACCTGGATTCAACTCGCGATTCGCGAAGGCAAGAATCGTCAGGTGCGTCGCATGACCGCGGCCGCGGGTTATCCGACGCTGCGACTGATCCGCGCATCGATCGGCGATGTGTCGCTGCCCGCATTGCATCTGACGCCCGGCCAATGGTGCGAACTGGATGTGCGCACATTAGGACTTACACACAACGTTTCGCCTGTGCGCAAGACAAAACCTGCACAGACGGCGCGGGTGATGCAGGTAAAACATGGTTACAAATCCCGGCCGACATGACGTCAACGCACAACGCAAGCGCGTCGTTTTTGCGAGTGACACGTCTACTGCGCGTCAAACCTTCCAAATACTGGATACAAATTCTTCGAGGTACTCGCAATGAAAAAACTGATCGCTGCCCTGGTTGTTGGCCTGTTCGCTACTGGCGCCTTCGCCCAAGCTTCGGCACCCGCTGCTGACACTGCAGCGCCGGCCGCCAAGGAAGCCGCGAAGCCGGCGAAGACCACCAAGAAGAAGACCACTAAGAAGAAGCACGCCAAGAAGGCGGAAGCTTCGGCACCGGCCGCTCAGTAAAGGCGGCACGCGCGCGGGCGGCGGCGCAAGCCTCGACCCGCGTGGATGTGAAAGGCAGGCACGTTTGACACGTCCTGCCTTTTTTCATGTCCGCGCACCCGCTGCCGCCGACACACACCTGATCGGCTGCGCTATGCTTTGGCCTGCTGCGGACTCTCAACGACCAGAATCAACCCATGCACATCGTGCTCAAGTCTCTGCTTGCCATCGGCGCCACGGCGCTGACTGGGCTGGCCCACGCGCAGGCGGCAATGCCCGTGATTCCCTTGACTGCCGGAATGTACGCGATCCAGGCCGAAGTGGCGGCGACCCCGGAACAGCGTGAACGCGGGCTGATGTACCGCAAGAGCATGCCCGCCAACGCCGGCATGCTGTTCCTGTTCGACGAAAAGGCCGGTCACTGCTTCTGGATGAAGAACACGAACCTTCCGCTGTCGATCGCCTTTCTGGCCGACGACGGCAGCATCGTCAATATCGAGGACATGGCGCCGCAAACGGAGGACAACCACTGCCCGCGCGCAGCGGTCCGTTACGCGCTGGAGATGAACAAGGGATGGTTCGCGCAGAAAGGCATCAAGCCCGGCGCAAAGATCGGCGGCCTGCCGCAGCCGCGACAGGCGCAGTGAGACGCGGCGGCGCAGCGCGCCGCGCGATCAATCGCGGAAGTTGTTGAAATCGAGCGGCGCTTCGGCAACGTCCTTGCGCAGCAACGCAATCACCGACTGCAGATCGTCGCGCTTGGTGCCCGTCACGCGCACCGCATCGCCCTGGATGCTGGCCTGAACCTTGATCTTGCTGTCCTTGATCATGCGTACGATCTTCTTGGACAAATCTCCGGTCACGCCCTTCTTGATCGTGATGACCTGCTTGACCTTGTCGCCGCTGATCTTCTCGACCTTGCCGTAGTCCAGGAAGCGCACATCGACATTGCGCTTGGCCATCTTGTTGATCATGACATCCTTGACCTGGCCGAGTTTGAAGTCGTCATCGGCGAACGCGGTCAGTTCGCCTTCCTTTTGCTCGACACGGGCGTCGGAACCCTTGAAGTCGAACCGCGTGGAAATTTCCTTGTTGGCCTGTTCCACGGCGTTCTTCACTTCGACCATGTTGGCTTCGCAAACTACGTCAAACGACGGCATATCGATTCTCCTGGTGTTGCGATGGCGCAGCCGGCAAGCGGCGGCGATCCGGATCGGTTACGTATAATCGGGGGCTGCCCCGGTCCGGGGTTCTCCTCCCCGTCCTTGCATGGCAGATTTCCACGAATTTTATCCCCTGCGCACCCACAATACATTCGGGTTCGATGCCCACGCGCGTCTGGCAGCCCACATCCGCAGTGAATCAGATCTGGTGGACGCCCTGCGCGACGCTCGCATCGCCGGCATGCCCGTGGTGGTGCTGGGCGGCGGCAGCAACGTGGTATTGACCGGCGACCTCGATGCCTGCGTGTTGCTGATGGAAATCCCCGGCTATGACGTCACGCAGGACGACGAAGCGTGGCTCGTCACGGCCGGCGCGGGCGAAAACTGGCACGCGCTGGTCGGCCGCACCGTTGCCGATGGCATGCCGGGGCTGGAAAACCTGGCGCTGATCCCAGGCACGGCCGGCGCGGCCCCGATTCAGAACATCGGCGCCTATGGCGTGGAACTGCGCGAGCGCTTTGAGCGCCTGCGCGCGTTCGATCGTCAGTCGGGCGAGTTTGTCACACTCGATCTGGACGCGTGCGCTTTTGGATATCGGGACAGCCTGTTCAAGCACGAAGGCAAGGATCGCTACATCATCACCGCGGTGACGCTGCGTCTGCCCAAGGCGTGGCGCCCGGTGCTCAATTACGGTGAACTGGCGCGCGAACTCGCGGCCCAGGGATCGCCTAGCGCCGCGCAGGTACGGGATGCCGTGATCGCCATCCGCTCGCGCAAACTGCCCGATCCCAGCCAGATCGGCAACGCCGGATCGTTCTTCAAGAATCCGGTCGTCGATGCGGTCAAGCGCAACGCCTTGCTCGACGAGTATCCGGCGCTGGTGAGCTATGCGCAGCCCGACGGCAGTTACAAGCTCGCGGCGGGCTGGCTGATCGACCAGTGCGGATTCAAGGGATTCGACGACGGTCCGGTGGGTGTCTATGACAAGCAGGCGCTGGTGCTGGTGCACCGTGGCGGCGGCAGCGGGGCCGCGCTGCTGAATCTTGCCCACCGCATCGCCGATGCGGTGCAGGGGCGTTTCGGTGTGCGGATCGAGCCGGAACCCGTCATTCTCTGAGTTCCGGCGCAAGCGGCGCGAAAATCAGGCGAAATGGCAGACGTAGTCGAGCGTGTCGGTCACCTCGATGTCGAAGCTGCTGTTGCCCGGTACGTCGAACTGCTGGCCAGCGCCGTAGGTCTTCCATTCTTCCGAACCGGCCAGACGCACGCGGCAGCTGCCCGCGTTGACTTCCATGATCTCGGGCGCGCCGGTGTTGAAGGTCAGCGATGACGGAAAGATCACGCCCAGCGTCTTGCGGGTGCCGTCGGCAAACAGCACGGTGTGGCTCACGCACTTGCCATCAAAGTACAGGTTGGCCTTCTTGACGACGGACACATTGTCGAACTGGCTCATTTCAATCTCCTCGAATCGATCGGTTCAGGTTTCGTAAGACGTAAAAAAGGGAGCCTGCGCGGCCCCCTTCCATTGATGCTGGCACCGCCTCAATAGCGGCCGCAGAGCAGGTATTCCATCAGCGCCTTCTGGACGTGCAGGCGGTTCTCGGCCTCTTCCCACACGACGCTGCGCGGGCCATCGATCACCGCGGCCTCCACTTCCTCGCCGCGGTGGGCGGGCAGGCAATGCATGAACAGCGCGTCGGCGCTGGCGCGGTCCATCATCGGCGTGGTAACCATCCAGTCCTTGAAGGCGCGCTTGCGGGCTTCGTTCTCGGCTTCGAAACCCATGCTGGTCCACACGTCGGTGGTCACCAGGTGCGCGCCGGCGCAAGCCTCGAGCGGATCGGCAAACACCTTCACGCGCGACGCGGCGCTGGCCGGCACCATGGCAGGGTCGAGCTGATATCCCGGCGGCGCGGAGAAATGGAACGTGAAGTCCAGCCGTTCGGCAGCCTGGATCCACGTGTACGCCATATTGTTGGCGTCGCCGATCCACGCCACGGTCTTGCCGGCGATGCTGCCGCGCTGCTCGATGTACGTAAAGATATCGGCCAGCACCTGGCAGGGGTGGTATTCGTTGGTCAGGCCGTTGATCACCGGTACGCGCGAGTGCGCGGCAAAGCGGTCGATGATCTCCTGCCCGAACGTGCGGATCATGATGATGTCGACCATGCGCGAAATCACCTGCGCCGCATCCTCGATCGGCTCGCCACGACCCAGTTGCGAATCGCGCGTATTCAGGAACACCGCATGGCCGCCCAACTGGTGGATGCCCGCTTCGAACGACAGGCGGGTACGCGTGGAATTCTTCTCGAAGATCATGGCCAGCGTGCGATCGTGCAGCGGATGCCAGGTTTCGTAGTTCTTGAACTTCGCCTTCAGAATCCTCGCGCGGTCCAGCAGGTACTCATATTCCTCGGCACCGAGGTCGCTGAACTGGAGGTAATGCTTGATCGGGGATGGGCTCATAAAACAAAGAAGGCGGCTCGCTGGGGACTCGTGGCCGGCGCGCCGGGAACGGCAATCGCCTGGGACCAGAGCGTGTCGCGGAGCCGCCTTGCGCGTCGCTTACGCAATGTAATTGCAAGAATCATAAGGGATTATTCCAGCTTTGGCGAGCCCGCTCCGTTAACCCGGACAGGCGCGGCGCGCGCCCGGCTGACAGCTTCCCGACAGGATTTCCTCCTATGCGCAAGTCTTATATAAGATATAATACTGGCTGATTCACGCGGGGCCCGGCATACCCTTGCCGACCGCCCGCCGCCGGCATCAAAAGTGCCCCCGCCGAGACCATCGCCCCGCTGCAAATTCCGGATGCACGCGAACCAATCGCTCAACGGATGCGTCAAACGGGCGCCCGTTCAAGGCGGGTTTACCGTCGAGTCACCAAGCAGATCCCCGCAGTCCCATGACCACCCCCCAAGTTCGCGAATACTTTATCCAAGGCGTTACCAAGGAAGGCAAGACCTTCCGCCCAAGCGACTGGGCTGAACGGTTGTGTGGCGTGATGGCGCAATTCCGCCCTGCTGGCGACACTGGGGATCCCCGACTGACCTATTCGCCGTATGTACGGCCGGTGATCGTCGCGGGCGTCAAGAACGTGGTGGTCGATACGCGGCTGCGCGAAATCGAGCCGAAAGCGCTCGATTTCGTGCTGAACTTTGCGCGCGACAACGACCTGCAAGTGGTGGAAGCCTGCTCGCTGGGCGAGTGAGCATCTGCCGCCCGCCGCCTGCGGAGCCGGCTTTCCAGCCGCCCCAGCTGGCAACCAATGCAGACCCGGCCGTGGCGCCGGGTTTTTTATCGCCCGCGCGCTGCGATCAGCCGGATCGCAGGCGACGGAAGGACACCATATCCACCGACACGGCCGCGGCAATCGTCAAATACCGCGCTCGCCCCGATCCACCGCGCGCCAGGAACCAGCCAGAAACAAAAAAGCCCGTCCGAAGACGAGCTTTTTAGTGCAGGGCCACCGGAGTGGCCGCGGCAATTGCAACTATCAGGCAGCCATGGCCTTGATGGCAGCCGACAGGCGCGACTTGTGACGTGCAGCCTTGTTCTTGTGCACGATCTTCTTGTCGGCAATGCTGTCGATCACGGTTTGCGACTGCTTGAAGATTTCAGCGGCAGCGGCCTTGTCACCGGCGTCGATGGCCTTGCGGACAGCCTTGACGGCGGTGCGCAGGCGCGAGCGCAGGCTGGAGTTGTGGGCGTTCGCGGCGACGGCTTGGCGCGCGCGCTTGCGAGCTTGTGCGGAATTTGCCATGTATCTCTTCCTGAATTCAGAGTGCGCGCCCGGGGCGACGCAAATAATTTGGGACGCAACAATTAAGTCACATCTTGCGACCCGGGATGTTTCGACAAACGAATCCTGGACGCGACTGTCCTTGCGAATCGGCGATTATACACACATGCCGACGCCGCAGGCAAGGCCGATTCGTATACCCCGCACCACGGTCGTCGGACGCCAGCCGATCCGTATAATACGCGCCACATCTTGCGACGCGTGGCCGCACCGGGCGTGGCGCCGCGGCAACTTTATGATCCGGCGGGCGTCTGAATGGCGTTCGTCAACCGTGCAGGCCACTCCGGCTTCCGACGCTTCCCCCGATTTCTCATCTTGAACCTGCTCAAAGCGCTTGCCACCATCAGCAGTCTGACGATGCTTTCACGCATTACCGGGCTGATGCGTGAAATCCTGATCGCCCGCGCGTTCGGCGCGTCGGACATGACAGACGCCTTCAATGTGGCGTTCCGCATTCCCAACCTGCTGCGCCGCGTGTTCGGCGAAGGCGCGTTTTCTCAGGCGTTCGTACCGATTCTCAACGAATACCACGGCAAGCGCGGCGAAGCGGAAACCCACCAGTTGATCGATGCGGTGGCCACGATCATGGCGTGGGTGCTCGCGGCGGTCTCGCTGCTGGGCGTGATCGGGGCGCCGATCGTGATGACCGTCGTGGCCACCGGCTTTCGCGGCGACGCCGAAACCTACAACGCCGCGGTGTTCATGACGCGCGTGATGTTCCCGTATATCGGCTTGATCTCGATGGTCGCGCTGGCCTCGGGCATCCTGAACACTTGGCGCAATTTCGCGGTGCCCGCATTTACGCCGGTGCTGCTGAACGTTTGCCTGATCGTCGCGGCGCTGTTCGTCGGCCCGCATATGAGCCAGCCGATCTACGCCCAGGCTTGGGGCGTGCTCGCCGGCGGCGTGCTGCAACTGGCGATCCAGGTCCCCGCCATGCGCAGGCTTGGCGTGCTGCCGCGCATTTCGTTCAACCTGCGCCAAGCGTGGGCGAATCCCGGCGTGCGGCGCGTGATCCGCCAGATGGCGCCGGCGCTGCTGGCTGTGTCGGTCGCGCAGATCAGCCTCATCATCAATACCAATATCGCGTCGCGCCTGGCGGCCGGCAGCGTGTCGTACCTGACCTACGCGGATCGCCTGATGGAATTCCCCACCGCGCTGCTGGGCGTGGCGCTGGGCACCATCCTGTTGCCAAGCCTGTCGCGCGCCAGCGCCAACGACGATCGAGAGGAATACTCGGGACTGCTCGACTGGGGCCTGCGGCTGACGTTCCTGCTGGCCGTGCCCTGCGCCGTGGGGCTGTTCGTATTCGGCACGCCGCTGACCTCGGTGCTGTTCAATTACGGCAAGTTCGATGCACACGCCGTCGAGATGACCCGCCAGGCGCTGGTCTCCTACGGTGTCGGGCTGCTCGGGCTCATCCTCATCAAGATCCTGACGCCGGGTTTCTACGCGCGCCAGGATATCCGTACGCCGGTCAAGATCGCGCTGCTCGTGCTGGCCATCACGCAGGCGTCGAACTTCGTCTTCGTGCCGATGCTGGGTCACGCCGGCCTGGCGCTGTCGATCAGCTTCGGCGCAACGGTTAATGCGCTGCTGCTGTTCTTCGGCCTGCGCCGCCGCGGCTTCTATCAGCCGGCGCCGGGCTGGACGCTGTTCCTGCTGCGGCTGGTGGCGGCAGTGCTGATTCTGTCCGGCATGCTGCTCTGGCTGGCGCGCAATTTCGACTGGGTCGCCATGGGCGCCACGCCGGGCCTGCGGATCGCCTTGATGGCGGCATGCCTGGTACTTGCGGCGGCGGTCTACTTCGGTACACTGTGGCTCATGGGCCTGCGCTATGCGGCCTTCCGGCGCCGCGCCGGCTAGTCAGGAACATCGCCCCCATGACCTCCACGAAAGTCCTGGATTACTTTGCCAGCCTCGTGGCCGACGACGAAGCCATTCCGCTGACGGAAACCGCGCTCGCAATCGCCCAGGACGCCTATCCCGATCTCGACTTGCAAGCGGAACTGGCCGCCATGGATGTGCTGGCCGTCCGCCTCAAGCGGCGCATCGCCGAAGGCACGCCGGCCATCCAGCGCCTGCGCCTGCTCAACCATTTCTTCTACCGCGACCTTGGCTTCGGGCCCAACGCCAACGACTATTACGATCCGGACAATTCGTATTTGAACGTGGTGCTCAAGCAGCGCCGCGGCATTCCGATCTCGCTCGCTGTGCTGTATATGGAACTGGGCCAGCAGATCGGCCTGCCCCTCAAGGGTGTATCGTTCCCGAGCCATTTTCTGGTGCGCATGACGATCCCCGCGGGTGAGGTCGTGCTCGATCCGCTGACCGGAGAAACCTTGTCGCGGGAGCAGTTGCAGGAAATCCTCGACCCCTACCTGGAACGGGAGGGCGTGACCGATTCCAACGAGGTGCCGCTGGGCCTGTTCCTGCATGTGGCCAGCCATCGCGAAATCATTGCGCGCATGTTGCGCAACCTGAAGGCGATCTACCTGCAGGAATCGCGCTGGCAGCGGCTGCTCGCGGTGCAGAACCGGCTCGTGATCCTGCTGCCCGATTCCATCGAGGAAGTGCGTGATCGCGGGCTGGCCTACGCCAATCTGGAATGTTTCCGCCCCGCGCTGGAAGACCTGGAGGCCTACGTCCAGGCGCGTCCCGATGCCGCGGACACCACGCAGATCCGCGACCGGATGCCAGCCCTGCGGATGATGAGCCGCAGTCCCGGCTGAAGCCGCCGACGTTCATCGGAACGTCGGCCTTCTCACCGCCCTTCTCAGGCGCCTTCACCGCATTCACGCGCCTTCGCGCGCGACCGCAAATGGGCCGCTCAGCGGTCCGCCGGCGCGCGCGGCGTGCGGCTTTTGCCGCGCACCAGTTTCCACAGCCCGCCCAGCACCAGCGGCACCACGGCCGCGCCGATCCCGGCCAGCACGATCAGGTTCAGGTACTGCTTGATGAACGGCAGGTTGCCGAAGAAATAGCCCGCGAACACCAGTCCGAACACCCACGCAGCGGCGCCGATCACGTTGAACATCTGGAAGCGCGCAAACGTCATCTGCGAGACGCCCGCCACAAAGGGCGCAAACGTCCGCACGATCGGGACAAAACGCGCCATCACCAGCGTCTTGCCGCCGTGACGCTCATAGAAGTCATGGGTTTTGCGCAGTGCGTTCTGATCCAGAAAACGCCAATGCTGTTCAAACACCTTGGGGCCCACCCAACTGCCGACGAAGTAATTCACCGTGTTGCCGGTCACCGCGGCCGCGAACAGCAGGCCACACAGCACCCATTCGTTCATCGCGCCTGTCGCGCACATGGCGCCCGCAATGAACAACAGCGAATCGCCGGGCAGGAATGGCACCACTACCAGGCCGGTTTCGGCGAAAACGATCGCAAACAGGATGCCGTAGACCCAGACGCCGTAGTCCAGGACGAACTGACCCAGAAATTTGTCGACATGCAGAACCATGTCGATAAGCTGCAAAGCGGTATCCAAGATTGTCCCCACGTAATGAAGGTCCACATCATACAAGAGCCATTCGCGGAAACTCGTTACGTTCCTGCAATCCTTGTGACGGAAACGTGTCTGGCCGCACGTATAATCGCCGCATGCCTGCCGACGCCAAACCCGCCAGCCTCCGCACCGCCCAGCCCGGGCGCCCAATCCGCCCTCTGCCCGACCAACTGATCAGCCAGATTGCCGCTGGCGAAGTGGTGGAACGGCCGGCGTCGGTCGTGAAGGAACTGCTCGAAAATGCGCTCGATGCGGGGACCACGCAACTCGGCGTGCGGCTCGAAGAAGGCGGCGTGCGCCGTATTGTCATCACCGATAACGGCTGCGGCATCCCCGCCGACGAACTGCCCGTCGCACTGATGCGCCACGCCACCAGCAAGATCGCGTCGCTGGACGAACTCGAGTCGGTGCTGACGCTCGGATTTCGCGGCGAGGCGTTGGCGTCGATTGCATCGGTGTCGCACCTCGTCCTGACCAGCCGCACCGCCGATGCGCCTCACGCGACGCAAATCAGCGCCGATACCGGACACCTGCAGCCGGCGTCGGGCGGCGTGGGCACGATGATCGACGTGCAGCACCTGTACTTCAACACGCCGGCCCGCCGAAAATTCCTGAAGTCCGAGCAGACCGAACTGGGCCACTGCCTCGAAATTATCCGCCGCGTGGCGCTGGCGCGGCCCGACGTGACGATCTCCGTTCACCATAACGGCAAGCCGCTGGAACACTGGAATGCCGGCGATGTGTCGGCGCGCACGGCGCAAGTGCTGGGCAGCGACTTCGCGCGCGCGCGACTGGCGCTGGACGAGCAGGCCGACGCGCTGCACCTGTACGGCTTTGCCGGACTGCCCACTGCCTCGCGCGGCCGTCCGGACCAGCAGTATTTCTTCGTCAATGGCCGCTTCGTGCGCGACAAACTGCTCACCCATGCGGTGCGCAGCGCCTACCAGGACGTGCTGCACGGCGATCGTTTCCCATCCTACGTGCTGTGCCTGGACCTGCCGCCCGAACTGGTCGATGTGAACGTCCATCCGTCGAAGATCGAAGTGCGCTTCCGCGAGTCGCGCGCCGTGCATCAGTTCGTCTACCACGCGGTGCAGCGATGCCTGGCGCGGCAGGCCGGCGAGCAAGGCGACAGCCTGCATTCAGATACTGGCGACGGCGCCGGCATCGCGCCGCGGCCTGGAGCCAGTGCGTCCGGCGTCGCCAATGCCGCGCCGCAATGGATCAACTATTCCGCCGGACGCCAGTCCGAACTTGGCATCGCCCAGCCGCGCCAGGCTTACCTTGGCATGGTGCGCGACGCCACGGGGGGCCCGTCTTCGAATGCGCCACGCACCTGGCAGCCATCGTCGCAACCGCCGGCGTGGCTGGCCGACGCGGCGGCCGCGCGCGCCGACGAACCGCCCAGCCTGCTCGACCGCTTGCCGGCGCGCGTCTCCGCGCTGCCCGACGCAAGCGACGAGGCGAGCGACGACGACCATCCGCTTGGCTACGCGATCGCCCAGTTGCACGGCATCTACGTGCTGGCGCAAAACGCGCGCGGACTCGTACTGGTCGACATGCACGCCGCGCACGAGCGCATTCTGTACGAGCAGATCAAGGCCGGTCTGGACGCGCGCGAACTCGCCGTGCAGCCGCTGCTGATTCCGGTCACGCTGCCGGCCAGCCCGGTGGAAGTCGGTGCGGCCGAGGAACATCAGGAAACGCTGCAGTTGCTGGGTTTCGACATCGCCCCGGTGTCCCCAACCACGCTCGCGGTACGCGCCATTCCGGCGCTGCTCAAGCAGGCCGATGCCGAAGCGCTGGCGCGCGACGTGCTGCGCGACCTGCAGTCTTTTGGCGGCTCGCGCGTGCTGGCCGAGCGCCAGAACGAACTGCTCGCCACGCTGGCCTGTCATAGCGCAGTGCGCGCCAATCGCAAGCTCACGCTCGAAGAAATGAATGCGCTGCTGCGCCAGATGGAACAGACCGAACGCGCCGACCAGTGCAACCACGGACGGCCGACTTGGGTCCAGCTGACGGTGACCGAACTCGATCGCCTGTTCCTGCGCGGCCAATAGGCGCGCTGCGCACTGCTCCGACGATGTCGCCGCAAACCTCCGCCTTCCCGCCCGTCGTCTGCCTGCTCGGCCCGACCGCCTCCGGCAAGACCGCTGCCGCGCTGGAGCTGGCCGCGCGCAAACCGGTGGAGATCATCAGCCTGGACTCCGCGCTGGTCTATCGCGACATGGATATCGGCACGGCCAAGCCGACGCGCGCCGAACTGGCCAGCGTGCCGCATCACCTGATCGACATCATCGATCCGGCCGACAGCTACTCCGCCGCGCAGTTCGTGGCCGATGCCGAGCGACTGATCGACGAGATCCGCGCGCGGCAATGCACGCCGCTGATCGTCGGCGGTACGATGCTCTATTACAAGGCGCTGACGCAGGGCCTGAACGATTTGCCGCAGGCCGATGCGTCGGTGCGGGCCGAACTCGATGCGCTGGCCGCCGAGCGCGGCTGGCCGGCCCTGCACGCGATGCTGGCCGAAGTCGATCCCGTCACGGCCGCGCGCCTGGCGCCCAACGACGCCCAGCGCATTCAGCGCGCGCTGGAAATCCATCGCCTCAGCGGGCAGCCGATGTCGACGCTGCTGGCCCGGCAGGCGGATTCGCGCACGTTTACGGGAGCCGCCGACGCGCGCTTTCGCGTGATCGCGCTGGAGCCCTCCGATCGCGCCGTGCTGCATGCCCGCATTGCCGAACGTTTCGACGCGATGCTCAACGGCGGCCTGATCGAGGAAGTCCAGGCACTGCGCGCGCGCGGCGACCTGCACCTTGGGCTGCCGTCGATGCGCTGCGTCGGCTACCGCCAGGTCTGGGAATTCCTCGACGGCACCTGCAACGTCGTCGACATGCGCGAGCGCGGCGTGGCGGCCACGCGCCAGCTCTGCAAGCGCCAGCTGACATGGCTGCGCAGCACGCCGGAACGCATCGCCGTCGATTGCCTGGCGCCCGACTACGTGGCGCAGGTGGCCCGCGCCGCGGGCTGGTGATCGCACGACATGTGAACGATAATCGTCGCTCACATTTTCCGATGCACACCGCGATGACTGCCTTCTCGATCCGCCCCGCCACGCCCGACGACAGCGCCACGCTGTTTCGCCTGATCTCGGATCTGGCCGAATACGAAAAACTCACGCACCTGGTGGAAGCCACGCCGCAGAAGATCCGCGACGCGCTGTTTGGCGCCACGCCGCATGCCGAGGCCGTGATCGTGGAAGTCGAACAGGATGGCGCCAGGCATGCCGTCGGCTTCGCGCTGTTCTTCCACAATTTTTCGACGTTCCTGGCCAAACCGGGCCTGTATCTCGAAGACCTGTTCGTCGAGCCGGCCTGGCGCGGTCACGGCCTGGGCAAGGCGCTGCTGCAGCATCTGGCCGCGATTGCGGTGGAACGCGGCTGCGGCCGCTTCGAGTGGTCGGTGCTCGACTGGAACCAGCCGTCGATCGACTTCTATCGTGCGATGGGCGCCGATGTCATGCCGGACTGGCGGATCTGCCGGGTCACCGGCGACGCGCTGACCCAGCTCGGCAGCCAGCCGTAACGGCGCAAATCCGCCGCTCGCAAAAACAAAAAGCCCGATCTCGACGATCGGGCTTTTGCTTGCGGCAGTTAGGCGATGGCGCTCAAACCACCACGGTCTGCGCCTGGCCTTCCTGACGTTGCTGGATCTCACCGATTTGCCACACGGCTTCACCGGCGGCCTGCAGGTGACGGATCGCGCGTTCGGCGTCTTCCTTCGCCACGATCACGACCATGCCGATGCCGCAGTTGAATACGCGATGCATTTCGGCGTCGGCCACGCGGCCCTGCGACTGGAGCCACTGGAACAGCGGCGGCAGCGTCCAGGCGTCCTTCTGGATCACGGCCGTGAGGGTGTCGCCCAGCACGCGCGGCACGTTCTCGGTCAGGCCGCCGCCGGTAATGTGCGCCATGCCCTTGACCGGCAGCGTTTCGATCAACGACAGCAGCGGCTTCACGTAGATGCGGGTCGGCGCCATGATGGCGTCCTGCAGGCGCTGGCCGTGGAAATCGGCGTTCAGGTCCGGCTTGGCCACGTCGATGATCTTGCGCACCAGCGAATAACCATTGGAGTGCGCGCCCGACGAGGCCAGGCCCAGCACCACGTCGCCCGGCTGGATCGTAGTGCCGTCGATGATCTTCCTCTTTTCCACCGCGCCGACCGCAAAGCCGGCCAGATCGTATTCGCCATCGGGGTACATGCTCGGCATTTCGGCGGTTTCGCCGCCGATCAGCGCGCAGCCGGCCAACTCGCAACCATGGGCGATGCCCTGGATCACGGTGGCGGCGGTGTCCACGTCGAGCTTGCCGCAGGCGAAGTAGTCGAGGAAGAACAGCGGCTCGGCACCCTGCACCAGAATGTCGTTCACGCTCATGGCGACCAGATCCTGGCCCACGGTGTCGTGGCGGTTCAGCTGGAAGGCCAGCTTCAGCTTGGTGCCCACGCCGTCGGTGCCAGAGACCAGCACCGGCTCCTGGAACTTCTTGGAAAGTTCGAACAAGGCGCCGAACCCGCCGATGCCGGCCATCACGCCTTCGCGCATGGTGCGCTTGGCAAACGGCTTGATGCGGTCGACCAGTGCGTCGCCGGCATCGATGTCAACACCGGCATCGCGGTAGGAAAGGCCTGCCTGGCCGGCGGTCGGGGATGCGCTCATGAGAACCTGCTTGTCTTTGAGGAGGTGAAGTGTGGAAATCGGCGCATTTGAACAACGCTTCCCGGGGCGGTGAGGCCAATCGGGCGCGGAGAGCGGACGCGACTCCAGTAAAATCGCGATTTTAACGGATACAGGCTCCCGGCGACCAGTGATCGGCGGACGAATCCATCTGCCCCACTGCCAACCCATGACCCGCCGGCCCCTCCGATGACCGCTCCGCTGCTTTCGCAAGACTCCAAACGCATCCTGTTATGGATAGCCGTGGCCATCGCGCTGTTCGCCCTGGTCCTGACCCTGGCCGTGGTGGCGGCGCTGTTGCAGTTTGGTAACTGGTACGGGCTTGGCGCGGTGGCAGTGGTATATGGCATCCGCCAATTTGTGGAAAGCTTCCACCTGACGCCGCGCCTGGTGGGCGAGCGTATTGGCCTGCATCCGCTGGTTGTGATCTTTGCGCTGCTCGCGTTCGGGCAGCTGTTCGGCTTTTTCGGCGTGCTGCTGGCATTGCCGACTTGTGCGGTGCTGCTGGTCGGCGCGCGTCAGCTGCGACGCGTTTACCTGGGCAGCGACTTGTATCGTCACCAGATCGGGTGCGTCTTCAGCAGGCACGTTTCGCGCAAGTAACGGATTCGTCATGTCATCGCGTCAAAGTCATAAGCAGCTGTCGCTCGAACTGGGCAGCCCGCCGCCATCCACGTTCGAGAACTTCTTCGTGGCCGCCAACCGCGAGCCCGTGCAGCGGCTGCGCGAACTGCCCGTGGCGCTGGCGCGCGAGCAGGCCAACGACCGGTTGATCTACCTGTGGGGCGAAGTCGGCTCGGGGCGCACGCACCTGTTGCACGCGGTGTGTGACGCTGCGCTGCACCTGGGACTGAACTGCCGCTATCTGAGCCCGCACCATGCGCTGTCCGATTTCATCTTCGACCCGTCGTGCCAGGTCTATACCGTCGACGACGTCGAACTGCTGGACGAAGCGCGTCAGATCGCGGTGTTCTCGCTGTATAACGAGGTGCGCGCGCACGTGCGATGCGCCATCGTGGTGGCCGGCGGGCTCGCTCCGCGCGCCATGCCGGTGCGTGAAGACCTGCGCACCCGGCTCGGCTGGGGCCTGGTCTACCAGCTTGAATCGTTATCCGACGAAGACAAGATGGCGGCACTGCTGCAGGCCGCCCGCGAACGCGGCCTGCAGCTGTCGCCCGAAATTCCACACTGGCTGGTGACGCGCCACTACCGCGACATGCCGAGCCTAATGGCCTTGCTCGATGCACTGGACATGTACTCGCTCGAGCGCAAACGGGCCGTGACGCTGCCGCTGCTGCGCGAAATGTTTGCCGAATTCCGCGAGTAGCGCGGCACCGCAACCGGGAGCTGGCATGCATGCCGCTCCGCTCACGCCGGGCGCCCACGACCGCCCCCGGCACCTTAATGTAAAATCGCGCCCCATGAATCTGGCACTGTTTGACCTCGACCACACCCTGATCCCGACCGATAGCGACCACGAATGGGGCCGCTTCCTGGTCCGCCTTGGCGTTGTCGACGAGGAATCGTACCGTCGCAAGAACGACGAGTTCTATACCCAATACAAGGCCGGCACGCTCGATATCCAGGCGTTCCTGCGCTTCGCGCTCGCCCCGCTGGCGGCCAATCCGCGCGACCGGCTGGACCAATGGCGCGTGCGCTTCATGCATGAAGTGATCGAACCCGTAATCACGCCGCAGGCCCGCGCGCTGGTGTACAAGCACCTCGAAGCAGGCGACCTGTGCGCCGTGGTGACCGCCACCAACAGCTTCGTGACGTCGCCGATCGCCCAGGCCTTCGGCATCAAGCATCTGATCGCCACCGAGCCGGAAACCATCGACGGCAAGCCCGAAAGCGCGTTCACCGGCGAAGTGGCCGGCGTGCCGAGCTTCCGCGAAGGCAAGATCACGCGCGTGGACAGCTGGCTCAAGAGCATGGGTGCGAAGTGGGACGACTTCGGCAGCACCACGTTCTACAGCGACTCGGCCAACGACCTGCCGCTGCTGGAAAAGGTCAGCGAGCCAATCGCCGCCAATCCCGACGACCGCCTGCGCAACCATGCGGCCGCGGCCGGCTGGCGCATCATGGACCTGTTCTGACGTGATCAAGAAGCTCATCAATCGGCTGCTGGGCAAGCCCGGGCCCAAGCAACGCCGCGCCGGCCGCGCCCACATGCCGCGCATCGTCGCCGTGGACGAACACCGGATCGACCCGAGCCTGATTTCCCGCAACGCGGTCAAGGTCACTTCCACGCTGCAACAGGCCGGCTATCAGGCGTTCATCGTCGGCGGCGCGGTGCGCGACCTGCTGCTTGGCATCAAGCCCAAGGATTTCGACGTAGCCACCAACGCCACGCCAGAACAGGTGCAGGCGCTGTTCCGCCGCTCGCGCATCATCGGCCGCCGCTTTCAGATCGTGCACGTCACGTTCTACGGTGGCCGCGAGCAGGAAATCATCGAAGTCTCGACGTTCCGTGCGCTGGTGGACGCCATCGCCAGCGAAACGCTGCCCGAAGGCCGTCGCCTGAAACGCGCCGAACTGGACAGCAAGACCCATGCGATCGACGCCAGCGGCCGCGTGCTGCGCGACAACGTCTGGGGATCGCAAGCCGAGGACGCAGAGCGCCGCGATTTCACGATCAACGCGATGTACTACGATCCGGCCGCGCAAACCGTGCATGACTACCATCACGGCATGGAGGACATCCGGGCGCGCACGCTGCGCATGATCGGCGATCCGGTCACGCGCTACCGCGAGGATCCGGTACGGATGCTGCGCGTGGTGCGCTTTGCCGCCAAGACCGGCTTCGGCATCGACGAGCAGACCCGCGAACCGATTCACGAACTGGCGCCGCTGATCCATAACGTGCCGAGCGCGCGGCTGTTCGACGAAATGCTCAAGCTGCTGATGTCGGGCCACGCCTGGGCGTCGCTGCAGGAACTGCGCAAGGCCGGGCTGCACAAGGGCCTGCTGCCGCTGCTCGACGTGGCCATCGAACAGCCGATGGGCCAGCGCTTCGTGCAACTGGCGCTGGACAACACCGACCGCCGCGTGCAGGCCGGCAAGCCGGTGTCGCCGGGCTTTCTGTTCGCCTCGCTGCTGTGGCACCACGTGCTGCAGCACTGGACGAAGCTGCGCGAGGCCGGCGAGCACCCGATTGCCGCGCTGAACACGGCGATGGATATCGTGCTGGAAAGACAGACCGGCCAGTTGGCAATCCAGCGCCGCTTCGTCACCGATATGCGCGACATCTGGGGCATGCAGCCGCGTTTCGAAAAGCGTGTCGGCCGCATGCCGTTCCGGCTGCTGGAATCGCCGCGCTTCCGCGCCGGCTACGATTTCCTGCAACTGCGCTGCGAAGCCGGCGAGCAGCCGGCCGAACTGGGCCAGTGGTGGACCGACTTCCAGAACTGTCCGCCGGACCAGCGCGAAGCGCTGATCGAAGCGGCCCGCGGGCCGCGCGGCAAGGGTGGTGGCAAGAGCGGCAGCAAGGCGGCGGGCGACGCCGACAGCGGCAACCAGGAAGATGCCGAGACCCACGAAGGGGATGCGCCGGCACGCAAGCGCCGTCGCCGACGCGGTCCGCGGAAATCGGATACAGTGTCTTCCCGCAGCGAGGCGGGTTCGGCGGAATCAGCGGCAGAGGGTCAGCCGCAGCCAGGACCGCGCCGCGCCAAGCCGGAGGAATAACATGACGCTAGCCTTCATCGGCATCGGCGCCAATCTGGGTGATGGGCGCCAAGCCTTGAAAGACGCGATCGTATGCCTGGCACAGCATGCCGGCATCACGGTGCTCGCCAAATCTTCGTTCTATCGCACGGCGCCAGTGGACGCCACGGGCGACGACTACTTCAATGCGGTGGTCAAGCTGCAGACGACGTTTTCGGCGCCGCAACTGCTACGCATCTGCCATCACATCGAAGACCAGTTCGGACGCGAGCGGCCGTTTCGCAACGCGCCGCGCACGCTGGACCTGGACCTGCTGCTGTATGGCGACGCGTCGATCAACACCGAGATTCTGACCGTGCCGCATCCGCGCATGACCGAGCGCGCGTTCGTGCTGGTGCCACTGCTGGAGCTTTCCCCGGCTATCGAGATTCCCGGCGCAGGCCGCGCCGCCGATTATCTCGCCGGCGTGCAGAATCAGCGTATCGAGAAGATTTCCTCATGCAAATGCACACGCCTGCAGGAAGGCGGCACGCCGGCGTGAGCACGCGGCCCATCTGAGCCATGCTCGATCACCTGCGCCGCATCGTCGTGGAAGGCCCGATCGGGTCCGGCAAGGCGGCGCTGGCCCAACGCCTGGCGCAGCATCTGCGCGCTGGCGAACTGCCCGACGGCGCCCGTCACAATCCATTTCTCGAACGTTTCTATCGCGATCCGCAACGCTATGCGTTGCCGATGCAGCTGGCCTGCCTGCACCAGCGCGCCACGCAGCTGCAGCAATGGCACGCGGCGATGCTGGCCGGCCAGCGCATGATCGCCAATTTCCTGCATGCCCGCGACCGGCTCTATGCGTCGCTGACGCTCGAGGCCGACGAGCTGGCGCTCTACGACGCGCTGGCCGCGCACCTGCAGGCGCCGCAGCAGCGCGTCGATCTGGTGATCATGCTGCAAGCCACGCCGTCGCTGTTGCGCGAGCGCATTGCGCGGCGAGGACTGCCTGGCGAAACCAGCATCGACGAACAGTATCTGCAAAGGCTGACTGACGCCTACGGCGAACTGTTTCATCGCTACGACGAAGCCCCGGTGCTGATCGTCGATACCGCGCATTTCAATCCGGTGGACAACGACGGCGATTTCCGTACACTACTGTCGCGCATCGAGAACATGCGAGGCCGCAAGGCATTCCTGAATCTCGCCGCATCCTGAACTGCCCCGAAGACACGCCGAAGGTCTCACGGCAGCACAACACACGATAACGACAACGGCCGGCCGCCGAAGCTTTTTCGTGCGAGCCACGGTCGCTACTCCTACGGGCACTGCCATGAGCTACCTTCTCGATCCCTCCCGCAAGACCGTCACCATCCCGAAGCTGCAAGCCATGCGCGACGCCGGCGAAAAGATCGCCATGCTGACCGCGTACGATTCCAGCTTTGCCGCGCTGCTCGACTATTGCGGCGTCGAAATGATCCTGGTTGGCGATTCGCTCGGCAACGTGATGCAGGGCCAGCAAACCACGCTGCCCGTGACGCTGGAACACATGGCGTATCACACCGAATGCGTGGCGCGCGGCAACCAGACCGCGTTGCTGGTGACGGACCTGCCGTTCGGCACCTATCCGACGCCCGAGAAGGCGTTCGAAAGCGCGGCGACGGTCATGCGCGCCGGTGCGCAGATGGTCAAGCTCGAAGGCGGCGAATGGCTGGCGCCGATCGTGAAATTCCTGGTCGAGCGCAGCATCCCGGTGTGCGCGCATATTGGCCTGACGCCGCAATCGGTGCATGCATTTGGTGGATTCAAGGTACAGGGCAAGACCGAGGCCGGTGCGGCGCAGCTCAAGCGCGATGCGCATGCGCTGCAGCAGGCCGGCGCGCAGGTCGTGCTGATGGAAGCCGTGCCGGCCAAGGTGGCGGGCGAAGTCACCGCGCTGCTGACGGTGCCGACCATCGGCATTGGTGCTGGCGTGGACTGCTCGGGTCAGGTGCTGGTGCTGCAGGACATGCTGAACATCTACCCGGGCCGCAAGGCGAAGTTCGTGCGCAATTTCATGGACGGCCAGCCGTCTATCGAAGCGGCCGTGCGCGCCTATGTCGCGGCAGTCAAGGACGGCAGTTTCCCAGCCATCGAACACACCTTCGCAGCCTGACCGGGCCGCGCCGATCCGGGACCGATCTCCGGCGCGATATGCGGACCGCCTCTGCCGCAGCGGCAGGGGCGCGCGGCCTCAGCGATCGATGCGCAATTGCGCGCGCAACGTGCCGCGCAACGCATTCGCAATCACAATCGCCTGCGCTCGCAACAACATTTTGCGCGTGATCGTCGCCTCGACAACGGGACCGTCGACCAGCGCATCGCCCTCCTCGATCACCACGGCGCGCATCACGCCCGGCAGGATGTCGGCCGACAGCGGCGGCGTCAGCCACTGACCCTCTAGCTTGACGAACACCGAACTGCGCCCGCCTTCGAGCAATTCATCGCGCGTATTGAAGAACAGGCAATCGAACGCGCCATTGCGTTCAGCCGCCTGCCAGCCGTGATCGAACACCGCGCGCACGCTGATCTTGTGGCGGCGCAACGGATCGACCACGGCCAGCCGTATCGGCGCCAGTTCCACCGCGACTGGCGCATCTTGCAACGGCACGAGCGCGCCCGAGGCAAACGCCAGCGCGCCGCGTTTGTCGACATTCATGCGCAGGCGCCAATCGCCGTCGCCCAGGCGCGCGGCTTCGGCCTGTAACGCGGCGCGCGCCGCGGGCAGGTCGAGCGCAAAGCCAAAACTGCGGCACGATTGCGCGATGCGCCGCAGATGCCGTTCCCGGTGCAAGACTGCCCCGTCGCGCGCATGCATGGTCTCGAACAATGCGAATCCCGGATCATGCCCGGTAAGAAACCGCGCCTTCCATCCGCACTCGGCGAATTCGTCGTCGGCGATGCTGTCGTAGACGATACCGCCGCCGACGCCCATTTCGCCACGCCGCAGGCCGTCGGCGCCCCGCGGCGCGAGCACCAGCGTGCGAATCGCCACGGACATGCCAAACGGGCCAAGCCGTGCGCCGTCGCGCGGTGCATCGAGCCAGCCGATCGATCCGGTGTAGAGGCCGCGCGCAGATGTCTCCAGCTCGGCGATGATTTGCATCGTGCGACGCTTGGGTGCGCCCGTGATCGACCCGCACGGATAGAGGGCCCGCATCACGTCGGCAAACGAGGTCTCGGGACGCGCCGTGGCCACCACCGTCGACGTCATCTGCAACACACGCCCGAACGGCTCGACGACGAAGCGGTCGGGCACGGCCACGCTGCCGGGCGTCGCGATACGTCCAAGATCGTTGCGCAGCAGGTCGACGATCATCACGTTTTCGGCGCGATTCTTGGCGTCGGCCGCCAGCAGCTTGGCCGCCCGCGCATCGGCCTGCGGGTCGCCGCTACGCGGCGCGGTGCCTTTCATCGGGCGCGCCACCATGCGCCCATGGCCGTCGTGTGCCACGAACAGTTCCGGCGACAGCGACAGCACCCAGTGATCGCCCGGCAATTGCGCCAGCGCGCCGAACGGCACCGGTTGCGCCGCGCGCAATGCCGCATAGAACGTCACCGGATCGCCGAACGCATCGAAGCGCAGCCGCTGCGTAAAGTTGACCTGATAGGTGTCGCCAGCGGCGATGTAGTCGCGGATCCGGGCGATGGCATCGGTGTACTGCTGGCGCGACAGGTTTGCCGCGATATCGAGCACGCCGGCCGGCCCCGTCGACGCCTGCGCGTCTATCCACTGGCGCGCCTGCGCGGCATCGAGCATGGTCAGCGAGCGGAACCAGAACAGGCGCAGCGCGCCGTCATGGAAAGGCAGGCGCTCGTCGGCATGCATCGGCGCGCCCACCAGCGGGCCGCCAAATTCGTACGGTGCGAACAGCGTGACGTGCAGGCCGTCGCGCCAGCCGTCGGCCAGCAACGCGTCGAGCACGGCCGGCTCGGTGCCGGCGGGCACCACGTCCTGGCGCACGAAATCGCTATACAGGCGCGATGCGGCAACGCCCGGCGCGTGCGCGTCGTCGAGCAGGACAAAAGGGGAATTGGTACGGGACGGCAGGACCACGATCGGCAGAGGCAGACTGGATACATCAAGCCCGCATTATCGCCGCGTCGCCCATAAAAAAACGGCCACGTTGCTTTCACGTGGCCGTTTTCATTGTCCCGCTCGGGAACCTTGCGCAATGGAGCGCTCGCTTAACTGAAGAAGCTCTTCACCTTGTCGAGCCAGGATTGCTCCTGCGGGCTATGGCGCGATCCGCCCTCGTGCACCGAGCGATCGAACTGGCGCAGGATTTCCTTCTGCGCATCGGTCAGCTTGACCGGCGTTTCCACATTCACGTGCACGTAGAGGTCGCCGGGATAGCCCGAGCGCACACCCTTGATGCCCTTGCCGCGCAGGCGGAACGTCTTGCCACCCTGCGTGCCTTCGGGCACCGGGAAAGACGCCTTGCCGCCCAGCGTGGGCACTTCCAGCTCGCCGCCGAGCGCCGCCGTGGCGAACGAAATCGGCATCTGGCAATGCAGGTCGTCGCCGTCTCGTTCGAACACCTCGTGCGGCTTGATGTGAACCTCGACGTACAGGTCTCCGGGCGGCCCGCCGTTGATGCCGGGCTCGCCGTTGCCCGACGAACGGATCCGCATGCCTTCGTCGATACCGGCCGGAATCTTTACCTCGAGCGTCTTCTGCGATTTCAGCTTTCCTTGGCCGTGGCACTTGGTGCAAGGCTTCGGAATGAACTTGCCGCTGCCGTGGCACTTCGGACACGTCTGCTGCATCGTGAAGAAACCCTGCGACACCCGCACCTGGCCCACGCCATTACAGGTTGGGCAGGTTTCCACCGACGAACCGGGCTCCGCGCCGTTGCCGTGGCAATGGTCGCAATCGTCCCAGTGCGGCACGCGGATCTGCGCCTCGTGGCCATGCGCGGCCTGCTCCAGCGTGATTTCCATGCTGTAGCGCAGATCGGCGCCGCGGTACGCCTGCGGACCATTGCCGCGGCGTCCGCCGCCAGCCGCCTGGCCGAAGATATCGCCAAAGATGTCGCCGAATGCTTCGGCAAAGCCGCCGCCGCCGAATCCGCCGGCGCCAAAGCCGCCAGCCATGTTCGGATCCACGCCCGCGTGGCCGTACTGGTCGTAGGCAGCCTTTTTCTCGGGGTCGGAAAGCATCTCGTAGGCTTCCTTGACCTCCTTGAACTTCTCTTCGGCTTCCTTGTTGTCCGGATTGCGGTCCGGGTGAAACTTCATCGCAAGCTTGCGATACGCCTTCTTGATCTCGTCGTCGCTCGCGTTCTTGCCTACCCCGAGCACTTCGTAGTAGTCACGTTTTGCCATGGTGGCTCATACCTGATTGGCCCGGCGGGTCACGGAATACCCGCCGCGCGATAAGCAAAAAAGCCGAGCGCGGTGTCCGACCGTGGTTTTCACCTTGAGTCAGACCACCGTCGCCCGGCGTCGGGAACGGGCGGCGGCGCCGGCTATCCCGGCGCCGCCGCCCCCTTCCCGCTTACTTCTTGTCGTTGACTTCCTTGAATTCGGCATCCACGACGTTGTCGTCCTGCGGCTGGGCCTGCTGCTGGCCGCCCGCGGCGCCGGCGCCAGGTGCGGCGCCCTCGCCAGCCTTGGCCTGCATCTCGGCGTAGACCTTCTCGCCCAGCTTCTGGCTGACTTCGGACAGCGCAGTGACCTTGGCGTCGATCTCGGCCTTGTCGCCGCCGCGTGCGGCGTCTTCCAGTTCCTTGATCGCCGATTCGATCTTGTCCTTCTCGCCGGCCTCGAGCTTGTCGCCATGCTCGGTCAGCGCCTTGCGCGTCGAGTGGATCAGCGCATCGGCCTGGTTGCGGGCGTCAGCCAGCTCGCGGGCCTTCTTGTCTTCCTCGGCGTTGGCCTCGGCGTCCTTAACCATGCGCTGGATCTCGTCTTCCGACAGACCCGAATTCGCCTTGATCGTGATGCGGTTTTCCTTGCCGGTGGCCTTGTCCTTCGCGCCGACGTGCAGGATGCCGTTGGCGTCGATGTCGAACGACACCTCGATCTGCGGCGTGCCACGCGGCGACGGCGGAATGCCTTCCAGGTTGAACTCGCCCAGCAGCTTGTTGCCGCTGGCCATCTCGCGCTCGCCCTGGAACACCTTGATCGTCACGGCCGGCTGGTTGTCGTCGGCGGTCGAGAAGACCTGGGCGTGCTTGGTCGGGATGGTCGTGTTCTTGGTGATCATCTTGGTCATCACGCCGCCCAGGGTTTCGATACCCAGCGACAGCGGCGTCACGTCCAGCAGCAGCACGTCGGTACGATCGCCCGACAACACCGAACCCTGGATCGCGGCACCCACGGCCACGGCTTCGTCCGGGTTCACGTCCTTGCGGGCTTCCTTGCCGAAGAACTCGCGCACCTGTTCCTGCACCTTGGGCATGCGGGTCATGCCGCCCACCAGGATCACGTCGTCGATGTCGCTGACCTTGACGCCCGCATCCTTGATGGCGGTGCGGCACGGCTCGATGGTGCGCGTGATCAGGTCTTCGACCAGCGCTTCCAGCTTGGCGCGCGTGATCTTCAGGTTCAAGTGCTTCGGACCCGAGGCGTCCGCCGTGATGTACGGCAGATTGATTTCGGTCTGCTGCGAGCTCGACAGTTCGATCTTGGCCTTTTCGGCCGCTTCCTTCAGGCGCTGCAGGGCCAGGACGTCCTTCGACAGATCGACGCCCTGTTCCTTTTTGAACTCGGCAATGATGTAGTCGATGATGCGCTGGTCGAAATCTTCGCCGCCCAGGAAGGTGTCGCCGTTGGTCGACAGCACTTCGAACTGCTTTTCGCCGTCCACGTCGGCAATTTCGATGATCGAGATATCGAACGTGCCGCCGCCGAGGTCATACACGGCAATCTTGCGGTCGCCCTTCTCGTTCTTGTCCATGCCGAACGCGAGCGCGGCTGCGGTCGGTTCGTTGATGATGCGCTTGACGTCCAGTCCGGCGATGCGGCCGGCATCCTTGGTGGCCTGGCGCTGCGAATCGTTGAAGTAGGCCGGCACCGTGATCACGGCTTCGGTCACGGGCTCGCCCAGGTAGTCCTCGGCGGTCTTCTTCATCTTGCGCAGCACTTCAGCGGAAACCTGCGGCGGGGCAAGCTTCTGGTCGCGCACGCCAACCCAGGCGTCGCCGTTGTCGGCCTTGACGATCGCGTACGGCATCAGGCCGATGTCCTTCTGGACTTCCTTTTCCTCGAACTTGCGGCCGATCAGGCGCTTCACCGCGTACAGGGTGTTGCGCGGATTGGTCACCGCCTGGCGCTTGGCCGGGGCCCCGACCAGGATCTCGCCATCTTCCATGTAGGCGATGATCGACGGCGTGGTACGCGTGCCTTCCGAGTTTTCAATGACTTTCGGCGTGTTGCCTTCAAGGACCGACACGCAGCTGTTGGTGGTACCGAGGTCGATACCGATGATCTTACCCATAGTGTTCTCTCCTATTGAGCCCTGTCTCTCTGTCAGGGACTGCAATTTCAACCTGAGTGCGAAATGTGGCCGGACCGGGCCATTTCAAGGGCGAATCACGCTTTTCCGAGTAATTTCCTCGGTTTATCGCCTGCGCGCGCGATCCAGCCAAAAAGTTATCGATAAATCACTGCAATCATGTGCGTTCGCGCTGCCATAGCACGTCGGTGCCGCCGCTCGCGCGATTGAGCACCCGGGCCAGCACGAAAAGCAGATCGGACAGCCGGTTCAGGTACTGGCGCGGCGCCTCGTTGAGCGCCTCGGCGGCGCCCAGTTCGACCAGCGCGCGTTCAGCGCGCCGGCATACGGTGCGGCACACATGCGCCTGGGCGGCCGCGCGGCTGCCGCCTGGCAGAATGAACTCGGCCAGGCGCGGCAGGCTGGCGTTGTAGTGTTCCAGCCAGGCGTCGAGCTGCGCTACCTGAGGCGTCTTGAGCAGCGTGAAGCCGGGGATCGACAACTCGCCGCCCAGATCGAACAGATCGTGCTGGATGTCTAGCAAGGCGCCGCGCACGTCCGCCGGCAGGTCCGGCTCGGTCAGCAGCAGGCCGATATGGCAATTCAGTTCGTCCACATCGCCGATGGCGGCGATACGCAGGCTGTTCTTGCCGACGCGGCTGCCGTCGCCGAGCCCGGTGGTGCCGGCGTCGCCGGTGCGCGTGGCAATCTTGGACAGGCGGTTGCCCATGCCGGTCTCCTCATTTTGTTGATCGACTGCGAAGTGGCGCAATTATGGACCGCTTCGGGCGTGCCATGGCCGTTAATCGGCGCGCGATCCGCGGTGGCGCGCCAGTCCTGTGACGCGGGCGCCCAAGCCGGCCGTAGAATAGCGGCATTCCACTGCATACAGAGCCATACGGCCCGCCGGAGACCCGCATGAACCACCCCACCCCCGCATCAGCGCTGGCGCGCCGTCCGTTTCCCACCCAACTGGCCGACGCCCTGGCGGCCCGCTTCGGCGAGCGGTATTCCACCTCGCACGGCGTGCGCGAGCACCATGGGCGCGACGAATCGCCATTTCCACCCGCGCTGCCAGACGCCGTGGTGTTTGCCCACAGCACCGAAGAAGTGGCCGAACTGGCCCGCTTGTGCAACGCCCACCGCGTGCCGCTGATTCCGTATGGCGCCGGATCCTCGCTGGAAGGCCATCTCCTGGCCGTGGCCGGCGGCGTGAGCCTGGACCTGTCGCAAATGAACCGCGTGCTGGCCGTCCACCCCGAAGACCTGACCGTGACCGTCCAGCCGGGTGTCACACGCAAGCAGCTGAACCAGGAAATCAAGGACACCGGCCTGTTCTTCCCGATCGATCCGGGCGCCGATGCGTCGCTGGGCGGCATGTGCGCCACACGCGCGTCCGGCACCAACGCCGTGCGCTACGGCACCATGCGCGAGAACGTGCTGGCGCTGACCGTGGTGACCGCCGACGGCCGCGTCATCCGCACCGGCACCAACGCCCGCAAGTCGTCGGCCGGCTACGACCTGACGCGCCTGTTCGTGGGCAGCGAAGGCACGCTCGGCATCATCACCGAGGTGACGGTGCGCCTGTACCCCCAGCCCGAGGCGATTTCGGCGGCGGTTTGCGCGTTCCCCAGCATGGGCGATGCGGTGCGCGCGACGATCCAGACCATCCAGCTTGGCGTGCCCGTGGCGCGGGTCGAATTTGTCGACGCGCTGGCGATCCGCGCCATCAATCGGCACGACAATCTCACGCTGCCGGAAATGCCGCATTTGTTCTTCGAATTCCACGGCACCGAGGCCGGCGTACGCGAGCAGGCCGAGACCGTGCAGGAAATCGCTGCGGAACATGGCGGCCAGGGCTTCGAATGGGCCACCCGTCCCGAAGACCGCTCGCGGCTCTGGAATGCGCGCCACACGGCGTACTTTGCGATGCTGCAGCTCAAGCCCGGATGCAAGTCCGTCACTACCGACGTATGCGTGCCGATTTCGAGACTGGCCGACTGCGTGACGGAAACGGAAAAGGACCTTAACGCATCGTCGCTGCCCTGCCCGATCGTCGGACACGTCGGCGACGGCAATTTCCACGTGGCGATTCTGGTCGACCCGGACCAGCCCGCCGAAATGGCCGAAGCCGAGGACATCAACCGCCGCATCGTGCAGCGCGCGCTGGCGATGGGCGGCACATGCACCGGAGAACACGGCGTGGGGCTGCACAAGATGGGCTTTCTGGCGCAGGAACATGGCGAGGACGCGCTGGACCTGATGCGCGCCATCAAGGATGCGCTCGATCCGAACCATATCCTGAACCCGGGCAAGATCTTCAACGCCACGCGCTGAGGCACCGGTCATGGCATCGGCCTTTCATCGCGTCCCGCCGCTGCACCTGCTGATTGCATTCGAATCGGCGGCGCGGCTCGGCAGCTTCGCGCGCGCCGCCGAGGAACTTTCGGTCACGCCCAGCGCGGTCTCGCACCGGATCAAGAACCTTGAGGAACTGTGGGGCGAAGACCTGTTCGTGCGCTCGAACGCAGCGCTGCGGCTGACCGCGGCCGGCATGCGCTACCAGCGCAATGTGGAGGACGCGCTCAAATCGCTCAACGAACTGGCGCGTCCTGAATACAACAAGCTGCGCGCGCGCCTGCGCGTGGCCATTCCGCCCACGTTCGGCCGCCAGCACCTGGTGCCGCGCCTGCCCGAGTTCACGGCGCTGTATCCGCATATCGACCTGGAACTGCACCTGGCCGTGCCGTTTCTCGATGTGAAGGCGGAAGACACCGATCTGGAAATCCGCTATGGCACCGGCCGGTATCCGGACCTGAAGACGACCCGGCTGCTGGTCGAGCCCGTGTTTCCGGCATGCGGCCGCGAATACTACGAGCGCGTGAACGGTTTCGCCATCAAGCGGCCCGACGACCTGCACAACCTGACGCTGCTGCGCAGCCCGCTGGAGCCTTGGCGGCCCTGGTTCGAAACCGCCGGGCTGGACTGGCCCGAACCGCAGACCGGCGCGCAGTTCAACGATATCGGCCTGATGCTCGAAGCCATCGTATCGAACCAGGGCGTGGGGCTGGTGCGCCAGCGCATGGCGCGGCAGTGGCTGGCCGCGGGACAGATGATCAAGCTGCTCGATATCGAATCGGTCTCGCCGCACGGCTACTACATCGTCGAACGCGAACAGGCGCCGCTGATGCCCGAAGCGCGCTATTTCATTGACTGGCTGCTCGGGCTGGACTGGTAGCGCCGCAGCCACTACGCTGGAACTGGCCGTCCGCGCCCGGCATGAACCATTTTGATCGGGTTGCCATGCCGAATTCACGCGCCCTGGCACGCGCGTGGCCAATTGCCTGCGCTATAGTCTGCCGTCCCGGCCGTGCGTGAAGGCGACGCGCGGCGCCCGGTCCGTCACAGGAGTAGCTGCCATGAACGCCCCGCAAGACGCCCACACCGTTGCCGGTGCATCCACCGAAACCCGCCGCACCGCGCTGCTGGCGCGGCTGGCCGACATCCTTCCCGAATCGGCCGTGCTGTGGAAGGCCGAAGACACCGTGCCCTATGAGTGCGACGGACTGGCCGCGTATCGGCAAGTGCCCGACGCCGTGGTCCTGCCCAGCACCGAAGAGCAGGTCTGCGCGGTGCTGCGTCTGTGCCATGAACTTGGCGTACCAGTGGTGCCGCGCGGATCGGGAACCAGTCTTTCGGGCGGCGCCATGCCGATTGCCGGCGGCCTGGTGCTGTCGCTGGCCAAGTTCAAGCGCATCCTGTCGGTCGATCCCTATTCGCGCACGGCCGTGGTCCAGCCCGGCGTGCGCAACCTGGCGATCTCCGAGGCCGCGGCGTCGCACAACCTCTACTACGCGCCCGACCCTTCATCGCAAATCGCCTGCTCGATCGGCGGCAACGTGGCAGAGAATTCGGGCGGCGTGCATTGCCTGAAATACGGCCTGACCGTGCACAACGTGCTGCGCGTGCGCGCGGTGACGATGGAGGGCGACGTGGTGGTATTCGGGTCCGAAGCGCCCGACGCGCCCGGGCTCGATCTGCTGGCCGCGCTCATCGGCTCCGAAGGCATGCTGGCCGTGGTAACCGAAGTCACCGTGCGGCTCATTCCCAAGCCGCAACTGGCGCAAGTCATCATGGCCAGCTTCGACGACGTCGAAAAAGGCGGCAATGCCGTGGCTGACGTGATCGCCGCCGGCATCATTCCTGCCGGACTCGAGATGATGGACAAGCCCGCCACGGCCGCCGTCGAGGAATTCGTCAAGGCCGGCTACGACCTCGACGCCGCGGCGATCCTGCTGTGCGAATCCGACGGCACGCCCGAGGAAGTGGCCGAGGAAATCGGCCGCATGAGCGAAGTGCTGCGCGCGTCGGGCGCCACGCGCATCACCGTGTCGCAAAGCGAAGCCGAACGCCTGCGCTTCTGGAGCGGCCGCAAGAATGCCTTCCCCGCGGCGGGCCGCATCTCGCCCGACTACTACTGCATGGACGGCACGATTCCGCGCAAGCATATCGGCACGCTGCTCAAGCGCATCGAACAGATGGAGCAGAAGTACGCGTTGCGATGCATCAACGTGTTCCACGCCGGCGATGGCAACATGCACCCGCTGATCCTGTTCGACGGCGCTGACGCCGACCAATGGCACCGCGCCGAACTATTCGGCGCCGACATTTTGGAAACCTGTGTGGAACTGGGCGGCACGGTGACCGGCGAACACGGCGTCGGCGTAGAAAAACTCAATTCGATGTGCGTGCAGTTCTCGCGCGCCGAATGCGAGGCGTTCTTCGGCGTGAAGGCGGCGTTCGATCCGGCGCGGCTGCTGAATCCGGACAAGGCCATTCCCACGCTGGCACGCTGCGCCGAATACGGCAAGATGCACGTGAGCCGCGGACTGCTGCCGCATCCCGATCTGCCACGTTTCTGACCCGTTTCCGATCCACACACACCGGTGGGCACAGGCAGCATGTCGTCTCTGCGCAAACCGTTGATTTCCCAGATGCCGCACCGCAACCAGACCGCGCTCAACCGCCAACGGCTGGGCCTGCCCGAATCGGGCTGGCGCCAGCGCTGGTACACCATCATCTTCGAAGCCGACACACGTCAGGGCCGGCTGTTCGACGTGCTTTTGCTGATCGCCATCGTCGCCAGCGTGGGCGTGGTAATGCTCGACAGCATTCCATCAATCCACGCGCGGCTTGGCGGATTGTTCACCGTGCTCGAATGGCTCTTCACGCTGCTGTTCACGGCCGAGTACATCATGCGCCTGTCCGTGGTGAAACGGCCGCTGCGCTACGCGCTGAGCTTCTACGGCGTGATCGATTTCATTTCGATCATGCCGACGTGGGCGTCGTTCTTCGTGCCCGAACTTGCGTTCCTGATCGACGTGCGCCTGCTGCGTCTGATGCGTGTCTTTCGGATTCTCAAGCTGACGGTGTACTTCGAGGAAGCCGAGATCCTGGCGCGCGCACTGGCCAACAGCCGCCGCAAGATCTTCGTTTTCCTCGGCACGGTGTTCATCATCACCGTGATCCTCGGCACCGTGATGTACGTGGTGGAAGGCCCGCAGAACGGCTTCACCAGCATTCCGCACAGCATGTACTGGGCCATCGTGACGCTGACCACCACGGGCTTTGGCGACATCGTGCCCAAGACGCCGGTAGGCCAGTTCATCACGTCGCTGACGATCCTGCTGGGCTACGGAATCATCGCATTCCCGACCGGCATCGTCGGCGCGGAACTGGCCGCCAGCATCATCAAGCGGCCGCTGACCACGCGCTCGTGCGAACACTGCCTGACCGAGGGCCACGAGCCCGACGCGCATTACTGCAAGCATTGCGGCAGCGCGTTGCCGGACTATCACGTGGAGGCGATGCCCGACAACGCGCCCGGCCCCCGCACGCCGCCGAAAGACAACTGATACCAATACCGATAACCATACGTCCTCATGCAAGCCAACCTCGACGCCACACTCGCGAGTTTTCGCGATGCGATCCGCCAAGCCGGCGACAGCCGCACGCCGTTGCGCCTGCGCGGCGGCGGCAGCAAGGATTTCTATGGTCAGGCGCTGGCAGGCGACGTGCTCGACACGCGCGCCTATCGCGGGATCGTCGATTACGACCCGGCGGAGCTGGTGATCACGGCGCGCTGCGGCACGCCGCTGGCGGAGATCGAGGACACACTCGCAGCGCGACGTCAGATGCTGGCCTTCGAGCCGCCGCATTTCGCTGCGCGCGGACAGGCCAGTGCCGCCACGCTGGGCGGCGCGGTGGCGGCCGGCTTGTCCGGGCCGCGCCGCCAGTCGGTGGGCGCGTTGCGCGATTTCGTGCTGGGGGCGCAACTGATGGACGGCAAGGGCGAAATCCTAAATTTTGGCGGTCAGGTCATGAAGAACGTCGCCGGCTATGACGTATCGCGCCTGCTGGCCGGATCGCTCGGCACGCTCGGGCTGATCACCGAGGTGTCGCTCAAGGTGCTGCCGACACCGTTCGACGACGCCACGCTGCACTTTGCGATGTCGCAGGCCGATGCCATCGACCAGCTCAACAAATGGGGCGGCAAGCCGCTGCCGATCGCCGCCTCGGCGTGGCACGACGGCGCGCTGCACGTGCGGCTTTGCGGCGCCACGGCGGCCGTATGCGCGGCGCGCGATGCGCTGGGCGGGACGAACGTCGACGGCAGTCACGCACTTCAGTTGTGGTCGGCGCTGCGCGAACAGACACATCCGTTCTTCGCCCCGGCGCACGACGCCGCGCGCGCGCTGTGGCGCATCGCGGTGCCGCCCGTGACCAAGCCGCTCGATCTGCCGGGCGCGCAACTGGTGGAATGGGGCGGCGGCCAGCGCTGGTGGATCGCCCCGGACGACAGCGCCGCCAGCGCCGATCAGGTGCGTGCGATCGCCCAGGCCGCAGGCGGGCACGCCACGTTGTTCCGCAATGGCGACAAGTCGGTCGGCGTGTTCACGCCGCTCTCCGCACCGCTGGCCGCGATCCACAAGCGGCTGAAGGCCACTTTCGATCCTGCCGGCATCTTCAATCCGCAGCGCATGTACAGCGGGCTCTGAAACCTCGCCAATATAACGACCCCACCATGCAAACCACCCTGGCCGAATTCCTGCGTGACACGCCCGAAGGCGAAGAGGCAAAGTCGATCGTCGGCAACTGCGTGCACTGCGGCTTCTGCACCGCCACCTGCCCCACCTATCAGCTGCTCGGCGACGAGCTCGATGGTCCGCGCGGGCGCATCTATCTGATGAAACAGGTGCTGGAAGGCAATCCGGTGACCGAAAGCACGCGCCTGCATCTGGACCGCTGCCTGACCTGCCGCAACTGCGAATCGACCTGCCCGTCCGGCGTCAGCTATGGCCGGCTGGTCGACATCGGCCGGCAGATCGTCGACGACAGGCTGGCCGCGCAAGGCGTGCAGCGCCCCGCCGGACAGCGCTTCACGCGCTGGTTGCTGCGCGAAGGGCTGACGCGCCCCGCGCTGTTCGGTCCGGCGCTGAAGCTGGGCCAGGCCGTGCGCCCGCTGCTGCCGCAAACGCTGCGCAACAAGGTGCCCGCGCATCGGTCGCCAGAGGGCGTCTGGCCGCGCAACGAACATCCACGCAAGATGCTGCTGCTCGATGGCTGCGTGCAGCCGGCGATGTCGCCGAACATCAACGCCGCCACGGCGCGCGTGTTCGACCGGCTCGGCGTGCAGCTGGTGGTGGCGCGCGAGGCGGGCTGCTGCGGCGCGATCCGCTTCCATACCGGCGACCATGCGGGCGGGCTCGACAACATGCGGGCCAATATCGACGCGTGGTGGCCCCATATCGAAGCCGGCGCGCAGGCCATCGTCATGACGGCATCGGGCTGCGGCGCGATGGTGAAGGACTACGGCCATCTGTTGCGCAACGATCCAAAATACGCCGAACGCGCCGCGCGCATATCGGCGCTGACGCGCGACCTGTCCGAACTGCTGCCCGACTTCGCCGACGACCTGCAGCGGCTGGCCGGCGCGGTGCCGCGCGACGGCCGCCGCGTGGCGTGGCATCCGCCCTGCACGCTGCAGCACGGCCAGCAGATCCGCGGCAAGGTGGAGTCGCTGCTGACACGGCTGGGCGTGGACGTGCGCCTCTGCGCCGATAGCCACCTGTGCTGCGGATCGGCCGGAACGTATTCAGTGTTGCAGCCGGAATTGTCGTACCGCCTGCGCGACGACAAGCTCGACAAGCTGCAGGCCACGTCGCCCGATTCAATCGTGTCGGCCAACATCGGCTGCATCACGCATCTGCAGAGCGGCACGCAGACGCCGGTGATGCACTGGGTGGAACTGGTCGACCGGATGCTCGCGCCGGCGGTCGCCGCGCAGGCCGCCTGACCGCCTGACGACCCGAAGCGTCCGGTTGCACGCATCTTGTACGGGAGTACCATGTCGGCACATTTGCTCCCCAAGCTGCCCCCATGCTCCAGACGTTTGCCATCCTGCTGGTCTTCCAGACCGTGGGCGAGGTCATCAGCTATGCGTTGCACCTGCCCGTTCCCGGCCCCGTCATCGGCATGCTGCTGCTGTTCGGCTGGCTGGCCTTCGACAACCGGCTGTTGCCGGTGATCCAGGGCCCGGCCAGCGAACTGCTCAAGCACCTGTCGCTGCTGTTCGTGCCGGCCGGTGTCGGCATCATGGTGCACGCAAGCCGTATCGGCAGCGAATGGATGCCGATCGTGATTGCGCTGGTGATCTCCACCTGGGTGGCGATCGCCGTGACGGCGCTGGTCACGCGCGCGCTGATGCGCAAGCCGCCTGCCCAGACGCCCGCGCCCGCTAGTCCGGAGATGCAGCCATGATGTCACCGCGCCTGAACGAAATCTGGGTGTATCTGGCTGCCAGTCCGCTGATCGGGCTGACTGCCACGTTGCTCGCCTATGTGTTCGCGTTCCGCATCTATGAACGCGCAAAATTTTCGCCGCTGGCCAATCCCGTGATGATTTCGGTGGCAATCCTCGTCACCGTGCTGACGGTCACCGGCACGCCGTACAAGACGTATTTCGATGGCGCGCAGTTCGTGCACTTCCTGCTGGGGCCGGCCACGGTCGCGCTGGCGGTGCCGCTGTACATGCAACTGCCCAAGCTGCGCACCAACCTGCTGCCACTGCTGTGCGGCCTCGTGGCCGGTTCGCTGGCCGCCGTGGTGTCGGCGGTGGGAATCGCCTACGCGCTCGGCGCATCGCCGGAAGTGGTGCGCTCGCTCGCGCCGAAGTCGGTCACGATTCCGATCGCCATGGGCGTCTCCGACAAGATCGGCGGACTGCCTTCGCTGACTGCCGTGCTGGTCATGGCCACCGGGATCATCGGCGCGGTCAGTGCCACCTTCCTGCTGAACCTGCTGCGTATACGTGACTACACGGTGCGCGGCTTCGCCACCGGCGTCGCTGCGCACGGCATCGGCACCGCGCGCGCGTTCCAGGTCAGCCAGGAAGCCGGCGCTTTCTCGGCGCTGGGCATGGGGCTGAATGGCGTGCTCACGGCCATCATGGTTCCGGTCCTGGCGGCGTGGATGCCGCGCTGATACCCTGACAGGCTCCTGACACGACGCTGTCAGGAGCGCCCGCGCATCATCCGGTCTCCCAACATTGCGAAGAGGAGAGCCACCATGTCCAATCCGTCCAACGCGCTGGTCAACTGGCTGGAAATCCCGGTGACCGACATGCAGCGCGCGATGCGTTTCTACGAGTCGGTGTTCGAACATCCGCTGCGCCGCGAAACTATCGGCGAAGTCGACCTGGCCGTCTTCACGCATGCCGAATCGGCCGGCGCACTGGTGCAGGGCGAACAGTACCGGTCCAGCGCGTTCTATGGTCCGGTGCCGTATTTCAATGCACCGCAGCTGGACGACGTACTGGCGCGCGTAACTTACGCCGGCGGCCGCACGGTGCGCGGTCCGGTGCAGTTGCCGGACAACATGGGGCGCTTCGCCCATATCACCGACAGCGAAGGTAACCGGATCGGCCTGCACGAGCCGGCCGCGCACTGATCGCGCATCGGAAAACACAGGACGACATTGCCGATGAGCCGACGCGCCGACCGCCTCTTCCAGATCGTGCAGGTGCTGCGCGGACGTCGCCTGACCACGGCGTCACTGCTGGCGCAGCGGCTCGGCGTCTCCGAGCGCACGGTCTATCGCGATATCCAGGCGCTGTCGCTGTCGGGCGTGCCGGTGGAAGGCGAGGCCGGCATCGGCTATCGGCTTCGGCCCGACTACGATGTCCCGCCGCTGATGTTCACCGCGATGGAAGTGGAAGCGATGGTGGCGGGCCTACGCCTGCTCAAGGCCTGGGGCGGCGGCGCGCTGGCTGCCGCGGCCGATCCGTCGCTGGAAAAACTGATGGCAGCCCTGCCGCCGCCACGTCGCCTGGCCGCGCAGCAGAGCCGCATCTTTGCACCGGAATACGCCAACCACCCGGCCGTGCGCGAAGCGTTCGACATCGTACATACCGCGATTGGCGCGCAACGGCTGCTGCAAATCGACTACAGCGACGCGCAACAGCGCGACACGGTGCGCGTGGTGCAGCCGCTCGGCATGTTTTTCTGGGGCAACGTATGGCTGCTGGCCGCGTGGTGCACCGCGCGCGAAGACTATCGGAGCTTCCGGCTGGACCGCTGCCGAACGCTGACGATGCTCGACGAGCGTTTTCAGGAAACCTCCGAACGCTCGCTCAATGGTTTCCTGCGTGCGGTGCGGGCCGATTCACACGGCTGACGCGCGCCTGCTCTCTCAGGAACCGGGGTCGGTCAGCAGCGTTTCGATATCGCCGCGGATTTCCTCGGGCTTGGTGGTCGGCGCATAGCGCTTGTAGATGGTGCCGTCGCGGCGCAGCAGGAATTTCGTGAAATTCCACTTGATGGCCTGCGTGCCGAGCAGTCCGGGCTTTTCCGCCGTCAGCCAGCGGTACAGCGGATGCGCATTGGCGCCATTCACGTCGATCTTCTCGAACATCGGAAACGTGACATGGAAGCGCGATTCGCAGAATGCGCCGATCTCATCCGCATCGCCCGGCTCCTGCTTGCCAAACTGGTTGCACGGAAAGCCAAGCACGTCGAAACCGCGCGTCTGATACGCATCCTGCAGCGCCTGCAGGCCCGCATACTGCGGCGTGAAGCCGCATTCGCTGGCCGTATTGACGATCAGCAGCACCTTGCCGCGAAAGTCGGTCAGCGACACGGGCTGGCCCGACAGCGAATTGGCTTCGAACTGGTACACGTTGCTCATCGTCAGGCTCCTGGAATCTGTGGTCGGTAACAGGCAGCAAGCATAGCGCAAACCACATCGCGCGCTGGTGGCGGCGCGCCCCGCGTTGCGCGCCGGCTCAGGTCAGGTCGCGCCGCTTCAGATGACGTTCAGGTGCTCGGTGCCGGCGCCTAGATCGGTATCGCGGTGCCGCACGCTATGCAGCTTGATCATCAGGCGCAGATCGTTGAGCGAATCGGCATTCTTAAGCGCGTCCTCGTAGGTGATCTTTTCCGATTCATAGAGCTCGAACAGCGCCTGGTCGAACGAAATCATGCCCTGCTCGCGCGATTTCTTGATGACTTCCTTGAGCTCGTGGATCTCGCCCTTGAAAATCAGATCGGCCACCAGCGGCGTGCCGATCATGATTTCCACGGCCGGCACGCGGCCCTTGCGGCCAGCGCGCGGCAGCAGCCGCTGCGAAATCATTGCCTTCAGGTTCAGCGACAGATCGATCAGCAATTGCTGGCGCTTCTCCTCGGGAAAGAAGTTGACGATGCGATCGATCGCCTGGTTGGCGTTGTTCGCGTGCAGCGTGGCCAGGCAGAGGTGTCCGGTCTCCGCGTATTGCATCGCGTACTCCATGGTTTCGCGGTCGCGGATTTCGCCGATCAGGATCACGTCGGGCGCCTGGCGCAGCGTGTTCTTGAGCGCGACGTGCCAGGAATCGGTGTCGATGCCGACTTCGCGCTGCGTCACGATGCAGTTCTGATGCGCGTGGACGTATTCGATCGGATCTTCGATCGTGATGATGTGGCCGTACGAATGCGCGTTGCGGTGATCGAGCATCGCCGCGAGCGAGGTGGACTTGCCCGAGCCCGTCGCGCCGGTGACGATCACCAGACCGCGCTTTGACATCACGATCTCATGCAGCGAGCTGGGCAGATCGAGATCCTCGACGGACGGAATGCGCGTGTTGATGGTGCGCACCACCATGCCGGCGCGGCCCTGCTGGATGAACGCCGACACGCGGAAGCGTCCCGCATTGGGCGCGGTGATGGCGAAGTTGCATTCGCGCGTGTCGTCGAACTCCTTCACCTGGCGCTCATTCATGATCGAACGCACCAGGCCAAGCGCCTGCGTGGGATTGAGCGGCTGCTGCGAGACCGGCGTAATCTTGCCGTCGACCTTGATGGCCGGCGGAAATTCCGACGTGATGAACAGGTCTGAACCGCGGTTGTTCACCATCAGTTCGAGCAGGTCGTTGATGTACTTCGATGCGGACTCACGGTCGAGCATGATCGTTCCTTGTTTGCCTGACGCGGTTCCGCTAGCCCATGAAGGCGTCGGGGTTCTTGGCAATTGCCCGGGCATCGTTGAAGTTGATCACGCCGCGCTTGATCAGATCGCTCAGGCACTGATCGAGCGTCTGCATGCCAAGGCCGCTCGACGTCTGCATCATCGAATACATCTGCGCAATCTTGTTCTCGCGGATCAGATGCCGGATCGCGGGCGTGGCGATCATGATCTCGTGCGCGGCGGTGCGTCCGTTGCCGTCGCGCGTCTTGAGCAGCGTCTGCGAGATCACCGCTTCGAGCGATTCGGACAACATGGTGCGCACCATGTCCTTTTCTTCGGGCGGAAACACGTCGACCACACGGTCGATGGTCTTGGCCGCGGAACTGGTGTGCAGCGTGGCAAACACCAGGTGACCGGTTTCGGCCGCAGTCAGCGCGAGGCGGATCGTTTCAAGGTCGCGCAATTCGCCGACCAGCACCACGTCCGGATCCTCGCGCAACGCCGAGCGCAGCGCGTTGGCAAACGAATGCGTATGCGGGCCCAGCTCGCGCTGGTTGATCAGGCTTTTCTTCGAGGTGTGCACGAATTCGATTGGGTCTTCCACCGTGAGGATGTGGCCCATGTCGTTGTCGTTGCGATGGTCGACCATCGCCGCCAGCGTGGTGGACTTGCCCGAGCCTGTCGGGCCCGTCACCAGCACCAGCCCGCGCGGCTTCATGCACAGGTCGGCGAACACGGCCGGCGCGTGGAGGTCGTCCAGCGTCAGCACCTTGGAAGGAATCGTCCGGAACACCGCGGCCGCGCCGCGCTGCGTGGTGTACGCATTGACGCGAAAACGGGAGAGCCCGGAAATCTCGAATGAGAAATCGATTTCCAGCCGCTCTTCGTAACTCTTGCGCTGCACGTCGGTCATGATGTCGTACACCATGGCGTGCACGTCCTTGTGCGTCATGGCCGCGACGTTGATGCGCCGCATGTCCCCGTGGATACGCACCATCGGCGGCATGTCGGCCGACAGGTGAAGATCGGAGGCCTTGTTCTTGACCGCAAAGGCCAATAGCTGTGCGATGTCCATCTATAATGACCCCACCCTAAAAACCCGCTTATTGTTTTACTTCTTAGAATATGCTCGCCGGATTATGTCTGTAATCGCCGCCAACTTGCAAGCCGTGAAAAATGACATCGCGGCGGCTGCACAACAGGCCGGCAGGGCCGCTTCCGACGTCGCGCTGCTGGCAGTTTCCAAGACCGTTTCGGCAAGCCGCGTGCGCGAGGCATTCGATGCCGGACAGCACGCATTCGGCGAAAACTATGTCCAGGAAGGCATCGAGAAAATCGCCGCGCTGGAGGATTTGCGAAGCCGCATTCAATGGCATTTCATTGGGCCGCTGCAGAGCAACAAGACGCGCGCGGTAGCCGGGCATTTCGACTGGGTGCACGCGATCGACCGCCTGAAGATTGCCGAACGCCTGTCCGAGCAGCGCCCGGCCGGCATGGCGCCGCTGCAGGTCTGCATCCAGGTCAATATCAGCGGCGAGGCCAGCAAGAGCGGCGTCGCGCCTGAGGAAGTTCCCGCGCTGGCGCACGCCATGGCGGTGCTGCCGAATCTGCAACTGCGCGGACTGATGGCGATCCCCGCGCCGGCGTCCGATCCGATCGCGCAGCGTCAACCGTTTGCCGCCCTTCGCGCGTTGCTTGATCAACTACGCCAATCCGGGCTAAAGGTGGACACCCTGTCGATGGGGATGTCCGCCGACATGGGCGCGGCCATCGCCGAGGGCGCCACGCTGGTGCGCATCGGTACCGCGATCTTCGGTGCGCGGAGCTGATCGCTCCGTCAGGTCCGCACCACTTCTTCGCAACCCCACAAAGACAATAAAGCCGACGACACGTATCGCTTCGGCAAACCTGGAAACTTGATGCTCGATTCCCTCACCTTCGCCTTCCTTGGCGGCGGCAACATGGCCTCCGCGCTGATTGGCGGCCTGGTCGCCCGCGGCGTGCCTGCCGGCGCGATCCGCGTGGTCGATCCTTCCGAAGATGCGCGCCAGCGCCTGGCCCGCACCGGCGTTCACGCGCTGGCCGCACCGGACGCCGCTTTCGGCGCCAGCGATGTGATCGTGCTGGCCGTCAAGCCACAGCAGTTTCGCGACGCCATCGCCTCGCTGGCACCGCTGCTGACCGACAACCTGATCATCAGCGTGGCGGCCGGGATCCGTTTGCAGGACATGGCGCGCTGGGTTGGCCGTTCGCGGCTGGTGCGCGCCATGCCCAACACGCCGGCGCTGGCCGGCATGGGCATGACCGGCCTGGCCGCTGCGCCGGGATTGTCGGCCGCCGATCGCGATATCGCCACGGCCGTGGCGCAGGCGGTCGGCCAATGCGTCTGGGTTGAGAACGACGATCAGATCGACGCCGTGACGGCGATTTCCGGCAGCGGGCCGGCGTACGTGTTCTATTTCGTGGAAGCGATGGAGCGCGCGGCGACAGAAATGGGGCTCTCCGCGGAACAGGGTCGCCAACTGGCCGTCGAGACGTTCCGCGGTGCGGCGGCGCTGGCGGCGCAATCGCCGGAACCGGTGGCCACACTGCGCGAGCGCGTCACGTCGAAGGGCGGCACGACCTACGCCGCGTTGACCGCCATGGACGCCAGCGGCATCCAGGACGCCTTCGTCAAGGCCATGCACGCCGCCGCGGCCCGCGGCCGCGAAATGGGCGCCGAGTTCGGCAAGGACTGAGCGGCAAGAGCCGCGCAGCCATCGGGGGCTCACAATCCGCTGGGCTCACAAGCCCATAGAAAGAAATCGGGGCCGCGCATCCGCCGGCCCCGTTTTTTTATTGCAGCGCGTAGGCTGCAAGCGTCCCAACAAAGACGCAGGCGCCAAGCCAGTTGTTATGCCGGAACGCCGCGAAGCATTTCATCCGGTCGCGACCGCGGATCAGCGTGTAGTGATAGCCGGCCAGCACGGCGGCCGCGGCCAGGCCGGCAAAGTACGGCCAGCCGAGCCCCAGCAGCACGCCAGCCCACGCCATCAGGCCCAGAAACGCGGTGTAGCAGATCATGATCGCCGCCACATCGAAGCGTCCGAACGTGATAGCTGACGTCTTCATGCCGATCAGCAGGTCGTCGTCGCGGTCGACCATCGCGTAGGCGGTGTCGTAGGCCACCGCCCAGAACACGTTCGCCAGCAGCATCAGCCACGCCACGAACGGCACGTGGTCCTGGATGGCGGCGAACGCCATCGGAATCCCAAACCCGAAGGCAATGCCCAGATACGCCTGGGGAATGGCAAAGAAGCGCTTGAAAAACGGATAGGTGCCCGCCAGCACGGCGGCGGCCACAGCCAGCCATTTGGTCAGCCCGTTGAGCGGCAGGATCAATGCAAACGCGATCAGCGCCAGCACGGCGGCCAGCACAAGCGCTTCCCAGCTTGCGATCAAGCCGGCGGTCAGCGGGCGCTCGCGCGTGCGTTTGACATGCTTGTCGAAATCCCGGTCGGCCCAGTCGTTGATGGCGCAGCCTGCCGAGCGCATCAGGAAGGTGCCGGCGAAGAAGATCCAGAAGATCTGCCACGACGGCGGGCCTTCGGCGGCCATCCACAGCGCCCACAGCGTGGGCCACAGCAGCAGCAGCGTGCCGATCGGCTTGTCGATGCGAACCAGCCGCGCGTACAGCGCGAGGCGACCTGGATGTTGGGGGGCGGCGGAAGGATGGGACATGGCGCGAGCAGACTTCTAGGCAATTCCAGGCGATGCAAAGTAAAAACGCGCCGCTGCGTGATGAGCAGCGGCGCGTCGTGCCGGTTCAACCGGTGGCCGGCATGGCGCGAATCAGGCCAGCATCGAGCGCAGCATCCACGCGGTCTTTTCGTGCGTCTGCATGCGCTGGGTCAGCAGGTCAGCCGACGGCTCGTCGCCTGCGGCGTCGATCACGGGGAACAGCGAGCGCGCGGTGCGCACCACGGCTTCCTGGCCTTCCACGAGCTTGCGGATCATGTCCGTGGCTTCGGGCACGCCCTCTTCCTCGGCGATCGACGACAGCTTGGCGTATTCCTTGTACGTGCCCGGCGCCGGATAGCCCAGCGCACGAATGCGCTCGGCAATGGCGTCCACTGCCAGGGCCAGTTCGTTGTACTGCGTCTCGAACATCAGGTGCAAGGTATTGAACATCGGACCCGTGACGTTCCAGTGGAAGTTATGGGTCTTGAGATAGAGGGTGTACGTGTCGGCCAGCAGCTTGCACAGGCCTTCCGCAATCTTTTTGCGGTCCTTGTCCGAAATACCGATGTTCACGCTCATCTCATTTTTCTTTGCCATGGTCGTTCAGCTCCATTCTGGTCAAGCCACGAGGTTCGGCGCCCGCGGACCACGCGGGCGAGCAGTGCGCATTATCGCACTATGACTATGCCGCAAGGAAGGACAGCCCCCGCGCTGCGTCGACGAACATGACCATCGCGCCAAGCGCCACCACGGCCATGCCAATCTCTTTGCGGACCACCTTGCGGCGCAGCCGGGCGACGTCGTCGGGCGCGGTGCGATGGCCGGCGTCCGTCGCTGCGGCGCGAAGCTGCTGGAATTCGCTGACGAAAAGGTCGAGCATTGCCATGATGTTTCTCCACGTTTGTTGCGTGATCCGCGCGGGCTCCGCGAGGCACCGGATCCGATGGAGAAAGTCTATCGATCGGCTTTCTATAATTCAATTTAATTATTGAATTCAATTCGATAGCAAAAAACTATATTTACGAAGACCCGAGCGACCAACAAAAACGGCAGGACATGCCTGCCGTTCCGCTTGAACCGATACCCAACGCTGCCAATCAGGCCGCCACGGCCTCCGCGGCCGGCGTATCGCTGATCTTGCGGATGCCGGGCAGCTCGCATGCCGCGACCGCATTGGCCAGCGCGTCCATCGCGGGCAGCCGCGTAAAGCTCTTGCGCCACGCCAGCACCACGCGACGATCAGGCACCGGATCGGCAAACGGCACATACGCCAGCATATCGTTGCGCGGCTTGAGATCGGGCACCGAGGTGCGCGGCAGCACCGTGATGCCGACGCCGCTGGCGACCATGTGGCGAATGGTTTCCAGCGACGAGCCTTCGAAGGTCTTCTGGATGCCGTCTGCAGCCTGCGAGAAACGCGACAATTCCGGACACACGTTCAGCACGTGATCGCGGAAACAGTGGCCGCTGCCAAGCAGCAGCATGGTCTGCTGCTTCAGTTCGTCCGGATCGACCTTTGACTGCTGCGCCAGCCGATGGCCGCGCGGCACGGCCACCACGAATGGCTCGTCGTAAAGCGGACGCACCATCAGGCCCGAATCGGCAAACGGCTCGGCCATGATGGCGCAATCGATCTCGCCCTGCTTGAGCAGTTCGATCAGCTTGTTCGTGTAGTTTTCCTGCAGCATCAGCGGCATCTGCGGCACGGTCTCGATCATTCGCTTGACCAGTGCAGGCAGCAGGTACGGTCCGATCGTATAGATCACGCCCACGCGCAGCGGCCCCGCCAGGGGATCCTTGCCCTGCTTGGCAATTTCGCGGATGGCCATGGTCTGCTCCAGCACGCGCTGGGCCTGCGCCACGATCTGCTCGCCGATTGCCGTCACCGAAACCTCCGACGTGCCGCGCTCGAAAATCTGCACGGTCAGCTCGTCTTCCAGCTTCTTGATGGCGACCGACAGCGTCGGCTGCGAGACGAAGCATGCTTCGGCCGCCCGGCCGAAATGCCGCTCGCGCGCAACGGCGACGATGTACTTGAGTTCGGTGAGCGTCATGATCAATCAGGTTCGGTTAGGCGATAGATTTTAGCTTCGAATCCGGTGTCTGTCAGATCGGCCGAACAATGCAGTCTATCGATCACTTTTCTGACAGATCAGATGCCTCCGAAGCGCCCTTGCGCCCTCAGGCCTTGAGGAAATGCTCGCGGCCACCCAGCCAGCGCGAAAGATGCGCCTCGACCGCTTCGGGAAACCTTTCCAGCATCATTTCGGCGGCGGCCTGGGCGTAATCGACCAGCCAGGCGTCGGTTTCCAGATCGGCAAAGCGCAGCATGGCCTCGCCCGACTGGCGCGCGCCAAGAAACTCTCCGGGGCCCCGGATCTGCAAATCGCGCCGCGCAATTTCAAAGCCGTCGGTGGTTTCGCGCATCGTGGCCAGCCGTTCGCGCGCAGTCGGCGACAAGGGCGCCTGATACATCAGCAGGCAAACCGATTCCGCGCTGCCGCGCCCCACCCGCCCTCGCAACTGGTGCAACTGCGCCAGACCGAAGCGCTCGGCATGCTCGATCACCATTAGCGACGCGTTGGGCACATCGACGCCCACTTCGATCACCGTGGTCGCCACCAGCACCTGGAGCCGGTTGGCGCTGAAATCGTCCATCACCGCGGCCTTTTCGGCCGGCGGCAGGCGACCATGGACAAGTCCGACGCGCAGATCGGGCAGCGCGGCCACCAGCGTCTCATAGGTTTCCACCGCGGTCTGAAGCTGCAGCGCCTCGCTTTCCTCGATCAGCGGACACACCCAGTAAACCTGCCGACCATCGGCCGCAGCATGATGCACGCGCTCGATAACCTCATCGCGGCGCGCATCGTTGACCAGCCGCGTGACGATCGGCGTGCGCCCGGGCGGCAGTTCGTCGATCACCGATACGTCGAGATCGGCGTAATAGGTCATCGCCAGCGTGCGCGGGATCGGCGTCGCCGACATCATCAGCTGATGGGGCACCTTTTCGTCGACGGGCCGGTTCTGGTCGCCCTCGCCCGCCTTGCCGCGCAGCGCCAGCCGCTGCGCCACGCCAAAACGGTGCTGTTCGTCGACTACTGCAAGGCCCAGGTTGGCAAAGCGGACGCCGTCCTGGATCAGCGCGTGCGTGCCGATCACCAGCCTGGCCTCGCCCGATTCGGCGCGCGCGACGGCTTCCCGCTTGGCCTTGCTCTTCAGGCTGCCGGCCAGCCAGACCACCGGCACGCCAAGCGGCTCGAGCCACCCCGACAGCTTGCGAAAGTGCTGTTCGGCGAGGATTTCGGTCGGCGCCATCAGCGCGGCCTGGTAGCCGGCGTCGATCGCCTGGCAGGCGGCCAGCGCGGCGACGATGGTCTTGCCGCTGCCCACGTCGCCCTGCAGCAAACGGTGCATCGGATGCGGACGCGCCATGTCGGCCGCGATCTCTTCCACCACGCGCTGCTGCGCGCCGGTCAACTGGAATGGCAGCGCCGTCAGAAAACGGCTGAGCAGCCCATCGTCGCGACGCGGCATCGAAGGCGCGTTCTTTTCGCGCCGCGCGGCCTGCGAGCGTCGCAACGATATCTGCTGCGCCAATAGCTCGTCGAATTTGATGCGGACCCATGCCGGGTGCGACCGATCGGCCAGCGCGGCCTCGCTTTCCTGCGGCGGCGGGTTGTGCAGCAAGCGCAGGCAATCGATCAGCGGCGGCAGCTTCAGTTGCGCCAGCGGGCCGCGCAGGACCGCCTGCGGCAAGGTTTCAGGCAGGGCCGTGCGCAACATCGCGCCGCCAATCGCCTTGCGTAGATATGCCTGCGAGATCCCCGCAGTTGCCGGATATACCGGGGTCAAACGGTCCGGCAGCGGATCGTCGGGGGTGACGGTGCGAACCGTCGGATGGACCATTTCGGCGCCGAAGAACCCGCCGCGGATTTCGCCGCGCACGCGCAGGCGCGCGCCCTCGGCCATCTGCTTGGTCTGGCTGCCATAGAAATTGAGGAAACGCAGCGTCAATTCGTCGGTTTCGTCGGCGATCTTGACCACCAGTTGGCGGCGCGGCCGGAATGTGACCTCGTTCGAGACCACTTCGCCTTCGACCTGGGCCGCCAGGCCCATTCCGGCACGGCGCACGGCCTCCCGGATCGGTTCGAGCGTGGTTTCGTCCTCGTAGCGCAGCGGCAGATGCAGCACCAGGTCGACAGGCCGGCGCAGCCCAAGCTTGGCCAGCCGGGCGGCCGCCGAAGACGCGTTCGGCTTGCCGGCGTTGGCCGGCTTGTCCACGTTGTCCGCTTTTCCCGGTTTATCGGATTTGTCCGATTTCGACCCCGCCGGGCTGCCACCCGCGGCGGCACGGGTGCGCGTCGGCCTTTCCGGAGCGGCGGCGGATGGGTCGTTTGGGTCGGTGGCGGTGCCGGGCATCAGAGCGCGAATATGGACGGTAAACGAGGCCGACGGGCGAAGCCAGTCGCCCAAGCCTTACAATGTCGGATTCGCCGATTGTACCCACGCTATGCCGATGACTGCGGCGGCACTCCAGCCGGAATGCCGCCCAGCGTTGTTTTGTCTTGCTGCTGAACCATGCTGACCCTGTCCGATTTCGATTTTCCGCTGCCGCCCGAGCTGATTGCCCAGTCCGCCCTGCCCGACCGCAGCGCCAGCCGCCTGCTGGTGGTGGAACGGACCGCGCCGGAGGACACCGCCGACGCCGTGCGGCTGATCGACCGCGCATTCAGCGACATCCTCGACTATCTGACGCCGAACGATCTGCTGGTGTTCAACGACACCCGTGTGATCAAGGCGCGCTTCTTCGGCCAGAAGCCCAGCGGCGGCCGCGTGGAGGTGCTGGTCGAGCGCGTACTCGACAGCCATACCGTGCTGGCGCAGGTGCGCGCGTCGAAAACCCCGGCCGAAGGCAGCGCGCTGCATCTGGCCGACGACGCCTTTTCGGTCACGGTGGGCCCGCGCGTAGACCAGTTCTTCACGCTGCGCTTTCCGGAACCGGCGCTCGACCTGATCGAACGTTATGGCCGGCTGCCGCTGCCGCCGTACATCACGCACGATCCCGACGCCTACGACGAAACGCGCTATCAGACCGTCTACGCGCGCAACCCCGGCGCGGTGGCCGCGCCGACGGCCGGCCTGCACTTTGACGACGCGCTGTTCGCGCGGCTCGATATGGCCGGCATCCGCCGCGCCTTCCTGACCCTGCACGTAGGTGCCGGCACATTTCAGCCGGTTCGCACCGAGAATCTGGCCGAACACAAGATGCATTCGGAGTGGTTTGCCATCACGCCCGAACTGGCCGATGCGGTGCGCGAGACTCGCGCGCGGGGCGGCCGGGTCATTGCGGTCGGCACGACGTCGCTGCGGGCGCTGGAATCGGCCGCCGGCGAGGACGGCGTGTTGCGCGCCGGCCAGGGCGACACCGATATCTTCATCACGCCCGGCTACCGTTTCCGCGTGGTCGACGCACTTATTACAAACTTCCATCTGCCCAAGTCCACGCTGCTCATGCTGGTGTCCGCGCTGGCGGGCGTCGAAGCGATTCGCGCCGCCTACCGGCACGCCGTGGCCGAGCGCTATCGTTTCTTCAGCTATGGCGATGCCATGCTGCTGACCCGCCGCGACTGACTGGACCGAGAACACATCATGCTCAATTTCGAACTGCTGACCACCGATGGCAACGCGCGTCGCGGCCGCGTCACGCTCAACCACGGCGTTGTCGAAACGCCAGTCTTCATGCCGGTCGGCACCTATGGGTCGGTCAAGGCCATGTCGCCGCTCGAACTGAACGAGATCGGCGCGCAGATCATCCTCGGCAACACGTTCCACCTGTGGCTGCGCCCCGGGCTGGACGTGGTGCAGACGCACGGCGGCCTGCACAAGTTCATCGGCTGGGACAAGCCGATCCTGACCGATTCCGGTGGCTTTCAGGTGTTTTCGCTTGGCGAACTGCGCAAGATCACCGAAGAAGGCGTCACGTTCGCATCGCCGGTCAACGGCGACAAGCTGTTCCTGTCGCCCGAGATCTCGATGCAGATCCAGCGCACGCTCAATTCTGACATCGTGATGCAGTTCGACGAGTGCACGCCCTACGAGATCGACGGCCGGCCCGCCACGCACGACGAAGCGGCAAAGTCGATGCGCATGAGCCTGCGCTGGGCCAAGCGTTCGCGCGATGAATTCGACAGTCTTGCCAATCCGAATGCGTTGTTCGGCATCGTGCAAGGCGGCATGTTCGAGGATCTGCGCGACGAATCGCTGGCGGGGCTTTCCGAACTGGATTTCCACGGCTACGCGATCGGCGGGCTGTCGGTGGGCGAGCCCAAGGAAGACATGATGCGCGTGCTGGAACACGTCGGTCCGCGCCTGCCCGCGCACAAACCGCACTATCTGATGGGCGTGGGCACGCCGGAAGACCTGGTTGCCGGCGTCGCGCATGGCGTGGACATGTTCGATTGCGTGATGCCAACCCGCAACGCGCGCAACGGCTGGCTGTTCACGCGCTTTGGCGACGTCAAGATCCGCAACGCCGCGCACCGCAACGACGCGCGCCCGCTGGACGAACAATGCGGCTGCTACACCTGCCGCAATTTCTCGCGGGCCTACCTGCATCACCTGCATCGCGTGGGCGAAATCCTCGGCGCGCGCCTGAACACGATCCACAATCTCTATTACTACCTGGAACTGATGAGCGAGATGCGCGCCGCCATCGAGGCGCATCGCTTTGAGGCGTTCCGGCGCCAGTTTGCCGAGAACCGCGCCCGCGGCGCGCGCTAATGTGTTGAAGACCAGACAGGCACGCGAACTTTTTGCGGCCTGATGGTCGAATACCTGCCCCGCAGGCATCTGTCCGGCGCGTTTCGGCAACGTCCGCAAAGTACGCCAAACGCACCCCGAGCAAACCCGCAATCCGCCCTAGAATGCCAAGGCGGGACAACAACCGGGTGATAGAATGCCCGATTCCCTGATAGACCTTTGTGACGGAGAAGTAACGTGCTGATTTCCAACGCTTTTGCCCAGACTGCCGGTGCCGGCGGCGCGGCTGGTGGCCTTATGAGCTTCCTGCCGATCATCCTGATGTTCGCCGTGCTGTGGTTCATCATGATCCGCCCGCAGATGAAGCGCCAGAAGGAATCGAAAGCTATGCTGGAAGCGCTGGCCAAGAACGATGAAGTCGTCACCGCCGGCGGCATCCTGGGCCGTGTCACCAAGGTCAATGAGAACTATGTGACGCTGGAAGTGGCCGAAGGCACGGAAATCACCGTGCAGAAGAACGCCGTGACCACCGTGCTGCCGAAAGGCTCGCTGAAGTCGCTCTGACCGGGTCTTTCCTGCAAGCCTGACCCCGGCATGCGTCATGTGGCATCCGATGCCCCGCGACCATGCCCTGCGCAGCCGCCTGGACCAGCCCGCGGATCCTCCGGGATCCGATTCCGGGCGGCCAGGCGGCTGTTTGCCAACCGGTCCGGCCGATCCGGCGTGCATGTCGCACGACTATCGGCCATGCCAACCGCAATGACTGGCCAAAGATGAATCGTTACCCGCTTTGGAAATACATCGTGATCCTGGTGGCCCTGGCCATCGGCATCATCTATACCCTGCCGAATTTCTTCGGCGAGGCACCCGCCGTCCAGGTCTCGTCGGCCAAGGCCACGGTCAAGGTCGACCTCTCCATGCAAAAGCAAGTGGAGGAGATCCTGGCGCAGAACCAGTTGCAGCCGGACGGCATGTTCTACGACGTCGCCGGCCAATCGGGTTCGGTCAAGGCGCGCTTCCGCACCACGGACGAGCAGCTCCGGGCCAAGGACGTGCTGTCGCGTTCGCTCAATCCCGATGCCAGCGATCCCACCTACGTGGTGGCGCTGAACCTGCTCTCGGGCTCGCCGCGCTGGCTGACCGCGCTGCATGCGTTGCCGATGTATCTGGGTCTCGACTTGCGCGGCGGCGTGCATTTCCTGCTCCAGGTGGACATGAAAGGCGCCGTCGATAAAAAACTCGACAGCCTTTCCGGCGACGCCCGCACGCTGCTGCGTGACAAGAACATCCGTCATGCCGGCATCGACCGCGACGGCGACCGTCTGACCGTGCGCTTCAACAATGCCGACGACGCCAACCGCGCGCGCGCCTTGCTGGCCGACAACCTGCGCGAGCTGGCGTTTTCCGCGGACGGCAACAATATCGTCGGCGTGTTCACCGACGCCGCCCGCAAGGCGGTGCAGGACGCCGCGGTCAAGCAGAACATCACCACCCTGCATAACCGCGTGAACGAGCTCGGCGTGGCCGAGCCGGTTATCCAGCAGCAAGGCGCCGACCGTATCGTCGTGCAACTGCCGGGCGTGCAGGACACCGCCAAGGCCAAGGACATCATCGGCCGCACCGCCACGCTCGAAGCGCGGCTGGCCGATCCCGACGCGCCGCGCAATCCGCGTCCGGGCGACCCCGTGCCGTTTGGCGACGAACTGTTCACGCAAGGCAACGGCGCGCCGGTGATTCTGCGCAAGCAGGTGATCTTCACCGGCGACCGCATCGAAAGCGCGTCGGCCGGCTTCGACCAGAACCAGCGTCCGTCCGTGAACATCAAGCTCGACGCCCAGGGCGGCCGCGTGCTGCGCGACGTATCGCGCGAAAACATCGGCAAGCCGATGGGCATCGTGCTGTTCGAAAAGGGCAAGGGCGAAGTTCTGACCGTGGCGACGATCCAGTCCGAGCTCGGTTCCAGCTTCCAGATCACCGGCTCGTATTCGACCGAAGCCGCCAATGACCTGGCGCTGCTGCTGCGCGCGGGTTCGCTGGCCGCACCGATGGAAATCATCGAGGAACGCACGATCGGCCCGTCGCTCGGCGCGGACAACATCAAGAAGGGCTTCGACTCGGTGGCCTATGGCTTCGGCGCGATTGCGGTCTTCATGGTGCTGTACTACATGCTGTTCGGCGTGTTCTCGGTGCTGGCGCTCGGCATCAACCTGCTGTTGCTGGTTGCGGTGCTGTCGATGTTGCAAGCGACGCTGACGCTGCCGGGCATTGCCGCTATCGCGCTGGTGCTGGGCATGGCGATCGATGCGAACGTGCTGATCAATGAGCGGATCCGCGAAGAATTGCGGGCGGGCGCCTCGCCGCAGATGGCCATCGCTGTCGGCTTCGACCGCGCATGGGCCACGATCCTGGACTCCAACGTGACCACGCTGATCGCCGGCCTGGCTCTGCTGGCGTTCGGCTCCGGCCCGGTGCGCGGCTTTGCCGTGGTGCATTGCCTGGGCATTCTGACTTCGATGTTCTCGGCGGTGTTCTTCAATCGCGGCTTGGTCAACCTCTGGTACGGCCGCAAGAAGAAGCTGCAGAGCGTGGCGATCGGCCAGATCTGGAAGCCGGGCACCGACACTACGCCGGCGGTCAAGTAAGCCAGGACACATCAGGAATACATCATGGAATTTTTCCGCATCAAGCGCGACATTCCGTTCATGAAGCACGCGTTGGTCTTCAACGTGATCTCCTTCCTGACGTTTGCCGCCGCTGTCTTCTTCCTCTGGCACAAGGGCCTGCACCTGTCGATCGAGTTCACCGGCGGCACGGTGATGGAGGTCAACTACCAGCAGTCCGCCGACCTCGAAAAAATCCGCGGCCAGGTCAGCAAGCTCGGCTACTCCGACGTGCAGGTGCAAAACTTCGGCACCTCGCGCGACGTGATGATCCGCCTGCCCCTGCAGAAGGGTCCGGACGGCAAGCCGGTGACCTCGGCCCAGCAGAGCGAACAGGTGCTGGGCGCGCTGAGCGCCGCCGCGCCGGATGTGAAGCTGCAGCGCGTCGAGTTCGTCGGGCCGCAGGTTGGCAAGGAACTCGCCACGGACGGCCTGCTGGCATTGCTGTGTGTGGTCGCGGGCATCGTGATCTACCTGTCGTTCCGCTTCGAATGGAAGTTCGCGGTGGCCGGCATCATCGCGAACCTGCACGACGTGGTGATCATCCTGGGCTTCTTCGCGTTCTTCCAGTGGGAATTCTCGCTGTCAGTGCTGGCGGCCATTCTGGCGGTGCTCGGCTACTCCGTGAACGAATCGGTCGTGATCTTTGACCGGATCCGCGAGAATTTCCGCAAGTACCGCAAGATGTCCACGCACGAGATCATCGACAACGCGATCACGAGCACGATGTCGCGGACCATCATCACGCACGGTTCGACCGAAATGATGGTGCTGTCGATGTTCTTCTTCGGCGGTCCGACGCTGCATTACTTTGCGCTGGCGCTGACGGTGGGTATTCTGTTCGGTATCTATTCGTCGGTGTTCGTGGCCGCGGCGCTGGCGATGTGGCTGGGCGTGAAGCGCGAAGACCTGGTGAAGGGCGAGAAGAAAGGCGGCGACGTCACTGATCGCAACGATCCGAACTACGGCGCGCAGGCCTGACGGCCCGCAGCACCTGACACACGCGAAAGGCGCCTACGGGCGCCTTTTTTGTGGCCGTCATTGCCGTCCGATGCGCGGCGGCATCGGCAAAGGCAAGAAAAAACCCCGCCGCGGCGGGGTCTGGACATCGTGCTGAAGGGAGCGGTGACGACGCGGTGTCGGCGTCTCTCAAGCCTCGACCAGTTGTTCGATCCATACGGCCAGGCGGTCTGATGCGAACGATTCGGTGCGCGGGCCGGGGCGGGCAGTGATCGATTCGCCCTCGCGCGCAAGCTGCAGCGCGCCGCCGGCCTCATCGAGCCACAACAGGACAGCCAGCCAGGCGGCATGATCGGCGGAAACCGCCTCGCCAACCGGCTTCGACACGAACTCGTTCAACGCGCTCAGCGAAGTCCAGGTGATAGCGTCAGCGTCGCGGCGCACCGACGCACCGAGCGCCTCGGCAAGCACCGCGGCCACGTCCGCGGCGCTTCGGCCCGACGCACGCAACTGCGCCAGCTTGCTGCCCACCGCATGGCCGAATGATCCGCTGCGCTGGCTTTCCGCGCCGACCAGATCGGCGTAGTCCAGGCGCTGCCAATCGGGCTCCGCGTTCTGCGCGCCGGACAGCTTTGCGCCCGACAGATAGGTCTCCACCGGCTGGAAGCGGCCCGGGCCGATCAGGCTCGCGCACAGCGCATGCACCATGCCCACGCGCGTGGCCACGGTCTGCGTCTGCAACACCATCAGCTTTTCGCGCACCAGTTGGTCGCGCTCCCTGCGCAGGCCGGACAGCTCCAGCGCCTGCTTCAGTTCCATGCGCAGCGCGGTGATGTCCCACGGCTTCTTGATATAGCGATGGATCTGGCCCTGGTTGACCGCTTCGACGGTCTGGTCGAGTTCCGAGTAGGCCGTGGTCAGGATCCGCACGATATGCGGATAGCGCTCGCGCGCATATCGCAGCAGTTCGTTGCCGTATTCGCCCGGCATACGCTGGTCCGATACCAGCACGGCCAGGCTGTCGGCGTGCGCATCGAGCAGGGCCTTGCCTTCCTCGACAGACTGGCCGGTCACCACTGGCGCCAGCTGGCCAATGGCGCGCTGGAAATATTTGACGGCAGTTGCCTCGTCATCGACGAACAGAATCGCCGGGGGTGCCTGCGTAGTATTCAGTTCGCTCATCGATCACTCCTGTGCATACGATTCTTGAAATTGGGGAAATCGAGGGTAACGGTCGTTCCGGCGCCGGGCGCCGAAGCGATCCGGATGCCGCCGCCGAACGACTGCATCACGCGGTTGCAAAAAATCATGCCCATGCCGTTTCCGCCGGCCGATGCATGGGTGGTGACGGGATCCACCAGCAGCCGGTCCATGACCTCGGGCGGAATGCCGGGACCGTTGTCGGCAATGCGTATTTCGGGACGTTCGCCGGCGGCCACGACAAAACGCAGCGATGGGTCCGCCGTACCGCCCAGCGCCCGCAGCGCATTGCTCATCACGGATGACAGCACCAATGCGACGCAGTTGGGCAGCACCGGAACCACAAAATCGCCTTTCAGCTCGACCTGTACCCAGCTACGTTGGTTATCGGCAAATGGATAGCTATCGAGCAGGGATGCCACCAGCGCGCCGGCGCTGACTTCGTTGCCGGCGCCCGGGCGTGGCGCCGCGCCGCCCGCGCTGCTTCGCACCGACTGGAGAAACGACGACAGCACGGCCAGGCAATATTGCGCGTTGTCGTGCATGGCGGCCGCGGCCTGGCCGATCTCCGCGTTGCGCAACGGCGTCACCTCGGTGGCCACGCGCGACTGGATGCCATGCGCGAAGTTGGCGATGGCCGCCAGCGGCGTGTTCAGTTCGTGCGCAAGAAACGCCAGCGTTTCGTCGATCGCCATCAGCCGTTGCTGGCGCATCGTGCGCTCGCGATAGCGTTCGCCGGCCAGGCGCAATACCTCGCGCACGTCGGCCACGGCAATCGGCTTTTCGAGAATGCGAAACACCTCGCCGGTGTTCACGGTCTCCAGCAGCATGTCCTTGTCCGCATAGGCCGTGACCAGGATGCGCACGATATGCGGATAGTCGAGCGCCACCTGGCGTAACAGGTCGCCGCCGTCCCGTCCGGGCATGCGGAAATCGGTGACCAGCACCGAAATTTTCGCGTGGTTTGCGCGCAGGATGCCGACGGCTTCCTCGGCGCCGCTGGCCAACAGGACCTCGTACTCGCTGCCGACAGCGCGCGCGAAATACTTGCACGCCATTTCCTCGTCATCGACGTAGAGAACCGTGGGGCGCACCTGCGCGATAGCGGTCATCACGGCATTACTCCGCGCGCGGCAAATCGAAGCTGAAGGCGGCCCATTGGCCGACTTCGCTCTCCGCGAACAGCGTGCCGCCATGGCGCTCGATCACCGCATAGCTGATCGACAGGCCAAGCCCCAGGCCCTGCCCCACTTCGCGCGTGGTGAAGAACGGCTCGAACACGCGCGCCAGATGTTCCGGCGCGATGCCGGGACCGTTGTCCCTGACCGTGACATGAAGCCGCTTTTCCTGCCAGCGCACCGTGGTGTGGATGGCGGGATCCTTGGTGCCCGCCTTGCGCATGGCCAGCGCGGCGTTAGAGAACAGGTTGATGAGCACGCCGATGATGGCGGCTTCGTCGCCGAGCACCAGCGTATCCACGGGCATTTCGCGAGTCATCTTGACACCGCGCAGCTCGTGCGCGGTCAGGCGCTGCGAGGAATCGAGCGCCTTTTCGAACAGGAAAGGCGTGCCTTCCACCTCCGCACCGGGCTTGCGGTAGGCAAAGGTTTTCAGGTCCGAAACGATATGCTGGATGCGCTGCATGCCCTGCTTGGCGTCGACCAGGCATTCCTGCAGCCCGGGCTCGGCCTTCGCCGCCGGCTCTTCCATCGCCACCTCGATGGCCATCAGGCAGAAATTCACCGGGTTGTTGACTTCGTGCAGCAGCCCCGCGGCCAGCGTGCCGATCGCCGCCATCTTTTCCTGCTGCAGCATCTGGCCCTTGATATCGACCAGCTTCCGGTTGATGACCTCGAGCTCGGTATTCTTGTCGGCAACCTCGGCCTTGAGCCGGAACAGCATGAAGCGCGCACGTTCGTTGAAGAACGTGTAGACGCCGCTGGCCGCCGCGGCAAACAACAGGAACAGCGAGTTGACGATGAACGTGCCAACCGGCTCGATGCCGCCCGGGTGCAGCAGGCACGCGGCGGCGTAAAGCAGGTACGAAAGGATGCCGAATACCAGGTTCTGCCACAGCCCGAACGGCAGCGCGATGCCCGAGGCGAAGATCGCCAGGTTCAGGCCCACGTAGTACGGCGATTCGACGCCCTCGGTGCGCGAGATCATCCACGCAATCATGATCTGCGGCAGCAGCAGCCACGTCATGGTCAGCCACGGGGCGAAGCGTCGCCCGGCCTGGCTGTAGAGCGCTACCACCACCGCGGCGATCATCAGCGACACCACCACGCGCGCCACCGCGAACGGCAGCTGGAAATGCGGATACTGGCCGTAGTCGAGCCCGACGCCGAGCATCACCAGCGCGATGGCCGTGTAGGCGCCGCCGCGGCTGAAAGCCAGACGAAAATCGGCGAGTTCCGACTGGTAGCCGGCGTAGAGCTGGTTCGAGCTCACGACCTTGGCAGGCGGCGCGGCCTCGTCCTCAGCGGATAGTGGCTTCGGCGAAGACATTGACGCCGGTTTCATCGACATAGAGTCGGTGGGCATGCGAGTTCTCCGGCAAAAGCGAGGACATTCCCGCCTCGTCGCGATAGATCAGGTACCACTCCAGCAAATGCTCCATCCCGAATTTCTCGGGGTTGTCGGAGTGGACGTTGGTGACCAGCAACTGGCCGCCGGGCTTGGAGCGCGATGCAAAGTACGACAGCAGGCGCGCGCAGACCTTGTCGGACAGGTAGTCGAATAGCCCCGCGCAGTAGACCGCATCGAATTCACGCACGCTGGGATCGTCGGCCGATATGCGGCGCTTGAGCAGTTCGTGCACGGATTGGTGCAGCATCTCCACCGATGCCTTGTGCCCGGCCGCCGCCGCGGAACGTTCGACGGAGTTGCGCGTGTATTCGAGGGTTTCCTCGCTGAAGTCGACGAGCTGGAACGACAGCAGTTCGGGATTCGGATATTCGCGCACGAAGCGCTGGATTTCGAAAGCCGGCCCGCATCCGACGTTCAGGATGCGGAACGTGCGGCCTTCCGCGCGTGCGCGCTCGGCCTGGCGCGTCAGGAAATCGATCAGCAGATCGATGCGGTTGCGGTGCGCCGTGGCCACCGCCGCCTTCAGGAACGCCGTGTTGACGATCTGGAAATACGTGGTCGGGCCTTGCTGCGGATCGCTGAGGATCTGGTTCACCATCTCGTAGTCGCCGGCATAGCCGAGCGGCTTGGTGAAAGTGCGATAGACGAACGGCGCGCGCAGCAGCAACGGGTGCAGCGCGGCCTGTGCGTAAGTGCGGTGCACGGGCGCCAGTTCAGGATCGACGCGCTGCGCCTCACCTTCGAGCCAGTCCAGGTAGGTCTTGACCTTGCCCATCAGCGGCGACGCCAGTTCGTAGAACACGTCCTCGCGCAGCCGCCCTTCCTTCTTGGGCAGCGATTCGGTCAGGTCGACCTGCTCCACCCAGCGCGACACTTCCGACAGGAACGCCCGCATTTCGTTGACCACGATCTGGTAATCGCGCCTGATATTGAAGCGCGTATCCCAGTCCTGCACGAATGTCTCGGCTTCGCGCGCGACCGATTTCGGGGCATCGTTGACGTCCGTCAGCTCGCGCCATTCGTCGATCAGCGTCAGGGAAACCACTGCGGTCAGGCCGGTGTTTACCAGGCTCATGACGACAGCTTTGCCCAGATAAGCGTTTTTCGCGCCCATTCGCACGGTCAGTTCGCTCAAGACCTCGCTGACCTGGACAATCGAATAGGGATTGTAGATTTCCATCACCAGCGACTTGCGCTGGAGATTGATGATCGTGCCCCGCACCTGCTCGCCCTGCGAGTTGCGGAAGCTAACTACCGGATCGATTTGCGTTTTGGAGTACACGGTATCGCGCCAGGGGAAATCCAAGAAACGCTGTAAGCCGCTACGCCTTCGGGCGTCGGCCAGGTACAGCTAGGCAAAATCTTGCGGCCAACTACCGAAAATCAGGGAATGCAGCCGATGCTCATATTGATGCGCGTGACCTGTTGCGGGAGCGCGCGCGACCGGCGGCACCGGTACGGGCGCGGCCCCAGAGGGTGGGACTGCGGCGAACCATTGTACTGTGGCAGTTCTAAACCGCACAACCGTGCACTCGCGGCCAGAAGTGGGGTATGCCGCGGTCAAAAAAAATGGCCCGGCAACCATGCCGGACCATGTCTTAGGGAAGTGACAACCTCCCGACCGGCGCTAATACGCCGGATTGAAGCGATACGCGATCAGTCGGCCTTGATGGCTTCCACCTGGATCGCCAGCTTCACGTCCTGCTTGAAGCCGTACTTGACGCCGTAGTCGAGGCCGAAGTCGGCGCGATTGAACGAGGCCACCGCATCGGCGCCACACGCTTCACGCTTGAGCATCGGATGCTGGATGCACTTGAATTCCTTGATCTCGAGCTTCACCGGCTTCGACACGCCGCGCAGCGTCAGCACGCCGTCCACTTCGGTCGGCACATCGCCGTTGAACTTCGAGAACTTGCCCTTGTACGTGGCATCGGGGAATTGCTGCACGTCGAACATCTCGGCGCTCTTGGCGTGTTCATTGAGCTTGCCGTTGCCGAAGTCGATCGATGCGGCGTCGATCTTGATGTCGACGGTGCCGGCCTTGGCAGCGCGATCGAGCGTAACCACGCCGGTGGACTTGTCGAACTTGCCGCGCCACTTCGACAGGCCGCCCATGTGGTCGGCCTCGAAGCTCGGATACGTGTGGGTCGGATCGATGTTGTACGTCGCGGCATTGGCCATGGCGGCGCCGGCGGCAAACGTGGCGGAAGCAGCCGCGGCGGCGGCGATCAGGGTGCGCATCTTCATGGAAAATCTCCCGTCAAAAAGTTGGAGAGTCAAAGCGAAAAAAATCGGCAAGGCGGCGTCGGCAGGAAATCCCGCATCAACCCTTCTTTGCCGGTGTCACGATGTGAAACTTGATCTGTACGTCATCGGCTACGACCGAGGTGTCCTTCCATTCTCCGTCGCCGATATTGAAGACGGTGCGCTTGATCGGCAGCACACCGTCGAATACCTGGGCGCCGCCCTCCTGCCGATAGGTGGCGGGCACGGTGACGTCAACGGTCTTGCCCTTGATGGTCAGCTTGCCGGCCACGTCGAACTTGCCAGCCGCGCCGGCCTTGATGCTGGTGGACTGGAACACGGCCTTCGGGTACTTGCCGGCGTCGAACCAGTCCTTGCCCTTGACCTCCTTGGTGGTCTCGGCATCGCCGATCTCGAAGGTCGACACATCGATCTCGACCTTGGCGGACGACGTTGCCAGCTTGGCCGGGTCGAAGTCGACCGTGGCGTCGAACTTTTTGAACTTGCCTTCCATCGGCACGCCGATCTGCTTGGCGGTGGCAGTGACCGAGCTCTTCGCAGCATCGATCTGGGCCCAGGCGAGATTGGCGGCCAGACCGGCCGTGGCCACTGCGGCCGCCACGAACATCGTGCCGGGACGGGACATGCGTTTCATCTGAGAGACTCCACTGGTGACTGGCCCGTGCGGGCCGTTGATCGGATACAGGGCAATGCGCCTGCAATCCCGCGCGGTCAGCGCAGGAACGGAATCATGCGGCCAAGCGTGCCATCGCGATCGATGATCTGGTGCTTGATGGCTGCGGCCGCGTGCACCACGACGATGCCGGCCATCAGGTAGTTCAGCCAGACGTGCGCAAACTTGAGGATCGGCTTGAGCGTGTCGCTGGCTTCGATCAGCGGCGGCAGTTTCCACAGGCCCAGATACACCACGGGCACGCCCGCCGACGAGCTATAGAGATAGCCGGTGATCGGCACCACCAGGATCAGTACGTACAGCAAATGATGTGCGGCCGCGGCGGCGCGGGCCTGCCAGGCAGGCGTGCCGGGCGCCACCGCGGGCGCTGCATGGGTGGCGCGCCACAGCACGCGCAGCACGGCCACCACGAAAATCGTCACGCCCAGCCACTTGTGCCAGGAATACAGCTTCAGCTTGGTAGGCGTCAGCCCCGGAATGCCGGTCATGTAGAGACCGAGACCGAAGGCGGCAAAGATGCCAAATGCGATCAGCCAGTGCAGGCCGATGGCCGTTGCGGTGTAGCGCGCTTCGCCGCGCGGCCACGCTCCATTGGAACCCATGTCAGTCAATCCCTTCGATTGTTGCTTTCGTTATGGTCAACAGCTGATGCCACCTGTTCCGACGGTCTGCTGCCTCAGGACGTGCCCGCCGTCGCAGCGAATTCTCGCATTATTATGGCGTCCGCATGGCCAGAGAAAGTACGAACTTCATTAAGTTGTTCAAATCGTTTGATGTGACGGAAGGCCGCACCCGTCGCTCGGACGACGATCCTAGCGCGCCGCAGGGCAAAACGGCAGCGGCGATTGGTCGCAGGGCGGCAAGGTCTGTCGATGCGCGGCACAAACAAAAAAGGCCGACCCGAAGGTCAGCCCTTGTTCAGCATGCCGCGCTGAGGTGCGCGGAATTCCCGCGCCCGGCGAGTGTCAGATGCGGTTTGCCAGTTCCACGGCCTTGCCAATATAGCTAGCTGGCGTCATGTCCAGCAGCAGCTGCTTGGCGTCGTCGGGGATCGCCAGACCCTGCACGAACGTCTGCAACGCCTCGCGCGAAATTCCCTTGCCGCGCGTCAGTTCCTTGAGCTGCTCGTACGGATTGGGCACGCCAAAACGACGCATCACGGTCTGCACCGGCTCGGCCAGCACTTCCCAGCAGTTGTCCAGGTCTTCGTTCAGACGTTCCGGATTGGTTTCCAGCTTGCCCAGGCCGCGCAGGCATGCCTCGTACGCCAGCAGGCTGTAGCCGAATGCCACGCCCATATTGCGCAGCACCGTCGAATCGGTGAGATCGCGCTGCCAGCGCGACACGGGCAGCTTTTCCGACAGATGGCGCAGTACGGCATTGGCCAGGCCCACGTTGCCTTCCGAATTCTCGAAATCGATCGGATTGACCTTGTGCGGCATCGTCGACGAGCCGATCTCGCCGGCCTTGGTCTTCTGCTTGAAGTAGCCCAGCGAGATGTAGCCCCACACGTCGCGGTTCAGATCCAGCAGGATCGTGTTGGCGCGCGCTACGGCGTCGAACAGCTCGGCCATGTAGTCGTGCGGTTCGATCTGGATCGTGTACGGGTTGAACGTCAGGCCCAGGCGCTGCTCGATCACCTGGCGCGAGAACGACTCCCAGTCGAACGACGGATAGGCCGAGAGGTGCGCGTTGTAGTTGCCAACGGCGCCGTTCATCTTGCCGAGCAGCTCCACGCGCTCGATACGGTCGATGGCGCGCGCCAGGCGCGCGGCCACGTTGGCGAGCTCCTTGCCCAGCGTGGTCGGGCTGGCCGGCTGGCCGTGCGTGCGCGACAGCATCGGCTGGTTGGCGTTGAGCTTGGCTAGTTCCACCAGGCGGGCCTGCACGCGCTTGAGCGTCGGCACGATGACGCCGTCGCGGGCGCCCTTGAGCATCATGCCGTGCGACGTGTTGTTGATGTCTTCCGAGGTGCAGGCGAAATGGATGAACTCGCTCGCTGCCTCAAGCTCGGCGTTACCCTTGACCTGTTCCTTGAGCCAGTATTCGACGGCCTTCACGTCGTGGTTCGTGACAGCCTCGATTTCCTTGATGCGCGCGGCGTCGGCCTCGGTGAAGTTGTCCACCAGCGCCTGCAGTGCGGCCTCGGACTGCGCCGAGAACTTCGGCACATCGGGCAGGCCGGCCTGCGCCAGCGCGATCAGCCAGTTGACCTCCACCTTGACGCGATTGCGCATGAAGGCCGCCTCGGACAGCCATTCGCGCAGCGCATCGGCCTTTGCGGCATAACGGCCATCGATGGGAGACAGGGCGGTGAGCGGCGAAAGGGATGAGGTGGACATGCTGGCAACCGGGAGAAATGGGGGTACAGGGGGCTCGCGCAGGAGGCGCTGGAACCATGGGAAGCGACCATAAGCGGCGATTTCGCCGCTCGTCCTTGCAAAGCAAGGGCCAGGACGGCCAGCGAAGGAGCGCAGCCGCCAAACGCGCAACGCGGGATTTTACCATCGGGCCATGGCGCTGTGCGGCTTGAGATCCGGCAGCCACAGCGATCGGCGCGCCACGCTCCATTGGCCCCGCAGTTGCATCGCGCCGCAGGTATACTCCGCCTCGCTTATCGATCAAGGGGAGAACATGAAGCTGTACGCGTCGCAGTCCAGTCCATACGCGCGCAAGGTGCGCATCGTGCTGGCGGAAAAGAAGATCGAGTACCAGATGATCGAGGAGAACGTCTGGTCGCCCGATACGACGATTGGTCAGTTCAATCCGCTCGGCAAGGTGCCGTGCCTCGTCATGGAAGATGGCGGCGCGGTATTCGATTCACGCGTGATTGCCGAATACGCTGACACCCTGTCGCCGGTCAGCCGCCTGATTCCGCAAGGCGGCCGCGAGCGCCTGGAAGTGCGCTGCTGGGAAGCACTGGCCGACGGCCTGCTGGACGCCGCGTTGCTGGTGCGGCTGGAAGGCACGCAACGCCAGCCGCAGGAACGCAGCGAAAGCTGGGTGGCACGCCAGCGCGGCAAGATCGACGCGGCACTGGCCGCCATGTCGGCCGGTCTGGCCGACAAGCCGTGGTGCACCGGCATCCACTACACGCTGGCCGATGTGGCCGTGGGCTGCGCGCTGGCGTATCTCGATTTCCGCTTTCCGGACATCGCCTGGCGCGCGCAGTATCCGAATCTGCTGGCTTTCCAGGAAAAGATCGAGAAACGCCAGTCGTTCATCGATACCGCCCCGCCGGCAGCCTGACGCCGCCTTCGGCAATCCATACGACAACGGCCGCGCATGCGGCCGTTTTGCTTACCGGATTACCGGATTACCGGATTACTGGATGATTCCGCCGCCGAGGCAGACATCGCCGTCGTAAAGCACGGCCGACTGTCCCGGCGTGACCGCCCATTGCGCCTCGGCGAACGACAAGTCCAGCGCGCTCGCATCGGCTGCCACCACGGTGCATGCCGCATCGCTCTGACGGTAGCGCGTCTTGGCCGCCATCGCAGCGCCGGCGGCCGGGGGCTCGCCCGCCACCCACGACAAATCCTCGGCATGCAGCACGGGCGTCAGCAGCCACGGATGATCGTGACCCTGCACCACATACAGCGTGTTGGTCGCCATGTCCTTGCGTGCCACGTACCATGCGTCGCCGGTGCCATCACGGCTGCCGCCAAGCCCGATGCCCTTGCGCTGGCCCAACGTGTAGAACGCCAGGCCGATGTGCTCGCCCACCACCTTGCCGTCGTCGGTCTTCATCGGGCCCGGCTTGGTCGGCAGGTAGCGATTGAGAAAATCGCGGAAAGGCCGTTCGCCGATAAAGCAGATGCCGGTCGAGTCCTTTTTCTTCGCATTGGGCAGGCCGATCTCCGCGGCGATTTCGCGCACGCGCGATTTGGGAATTTCGCCGAGCGGAAACAGCGTACGCGACAGTTGCGCCTGGTTCAGCCGATGCAGGAAATAGCTCTGGTCCTTGGTGTGGTCGAAGGCCTTGAGCAGCTCGAAGCGTCCGTTCGCGGCCTGGCGCACACGCGCATAGTGGCCGGTGGCGATGGTGTCCGCGCCAAGCGACATGGCGTGGTCCAGAAACGCCTTGAACTTGATTTCGGCATTGCACAGCACGTCGGGATTCGGGGTGCGGCCCGCCGAATATTCGCGCAGGAAATCAGCGAACACGCGGTCCTTGTATTCGGCGGCAAAATTGACCGCCTCCACATCCACACCGATCACATCGGCCACCGATGCGACATCGAGCCAGTCCTGCCGCGTCGAGCAGTATTCGCTGTCGTCATCGTCTTCCCAGTTCTTCATGAACAGGCCGATCACTTCATACCCTTGCTGCTTGAGCAGCCAGGCGGTCACCGACGAATCGACGCCGCCCGACATGCCCACCACCACACGCTTGCCGCTCACGATGCGGCCCCCGAGGCGGTGGCCGCGGCCGCGGCGATCGGGTCGGCGACGGCGGTCGGATGGGTGTGCAGCATATCGAGCGCAAACCGTTTGCCTGCCAGATAGTCGTCGACGCAAGCCATCAGCAGCGGCGAGCGATGGCGCTCGGTGCACGCGCGCAGTTCCTCGGCGGTCATCCATACGGTGCGCACGATGCCGGCATCGAGCTGGCGGCCTGCGTCCAGCGCGCCGAGGTCGCCCGTGAAGGCGAAGCGGATATAGGTGGTGTCGCCCTGGTCGCGCGACGAGCGGCCGCGACTCATGTAGCAACCGAGCAAGGCACGCGGTTCGAACGTGTGCGCGGTTTCTTCCAGCGTTTCGCGCACCACGGCGCGGATCAGGCTTTCACCGGGCTCGAGATGGCCCGCGGGCTGATTCAGGCGCAAGCCGTCCGGGGTTTCCTCTTCCACCATCAGGAAACGGCCGCCGCGTTCGATAACGGCGGCAACTGTGACGCTGGCATTCCATTCTCGTGACATGATGCACATTTTTTAAGCAATCGGGCATTTTACCGGTTGCCGTCGAAACGTGCATCGTTCTACCCCGTCACGCAGCCCGCGCGACGGTTGCTGGCGGCAGCAACGCCATCGCTGCGTCCAGCTGTGCCGCCAGCGTTTTCGATGCTGGCATCAAGGGTCGACGCACTTCCGCGGTGGCAAGACCGCACAGCGCAAGAGCCGCCTTGACCGGCGCGGGATTGGGTTCGGCGAACAACAGGCCGATCAACGGCGACAATTGCCGGAACAGCGCGCGGGCGGCCTCTTCGCGCCCGGTGCGCGCCAGTTGCAGCAGCCGCACAAACAGGTCTGGGCGTATATGCGCGGCAGCCGGCACGATGCCCGTACCGCCGCGCAGCAGATGCTCGAGCATCGACGCATCGTCGCCGCAAAATGCACCGATGCGGTCCTGCATCGCCAGCGTGCGCAATCCGGCCGGATCGCACTCCTTGATGGCGACGATCTGCGGATGCGTCGCCAGCCGCCAGACAAGCTCGGGCGACATCGTGCAGCCCGTGCGTTTGGGGACGTTGTAGAGCATCAGCGGCTTGCCGGTCTGGCCGGCCACACTGCGCATGTGCCAGGCGATGCCTTCATCGGATACGCGCAGATAGTACGGCGGCGGCACGAGATATCCGGCCAGCGCCAGACGATCGAGCTTGCGCACCTGATCGCACACGGCATGCGTGGCCACGCCGCCGACGCCTGCGATCACCGGCACCGCGCCATCGACGGCTTCGAGCACGGCGGCAGCCAGCATCGAACGCTCGGCATCGGTCAGCAGGCCGCCCTCGCCGGTCGTGCCAAGCACGATCAGGCCGTCGACGCCAGCCGCGGCGTAGTGCGCGGCCAGACGCTGGGCCGTATCGAGTGCCACGCGATCGTGTTGCAGCGGCGTGATCATCGGCAGCCACAAACCCTCGGCCAGCGCGCCGCGCGGCGCCTCACTGCGCGCCATGATCCTCTCCCAGCACAGACGCGGCGCCGAATTCCGCCGCCGGCAGCGCGGTCATGATCGCGTGCATCGCCGCATCGCGATCGGCACGTTCCACCTCCACATGCAGCGAGGTTTCGCCGTGGCGATGATCGACCTGCACGACGTAGATCCGCGCCATGCTGCCAATCGCGCGATGCAATGTCTGGCGCAGCGCAAACACCTGCGCCGACGACACCGCCAGCCGCAGGCGAATCCACTGATCGTGCGAAGGGGAGCGGCGTCGCGGAATCGAAGCAAACGCTACGGCGAGACTCGATGACTGTCGCATAAGGCGTGGTCCACGTTGCGCGGACCTTCTGTTGAACATGGCTTTATGCTAGGGATGCGCGCGTCAAGCTTGTGCATCGATTGCCGGGACGCGCATCAAGATCGCGTAAAGCCCGTAGGGTCAGAACGTCTTGGTAATCGATGCAAACGCCGTCGCCTTGCCCAGATAGCGGCCGCGCGAATTGGTGTAGACACTCTTGTCGGCATTGCTGCCGATATACGCAACGGCCAGCGCAAAGCCGTGGCCGAGGTCACGGGTCAAGCCGATTTTCCAGTCCGTGTACGACGCATCGCTGAAATGCTGCACGCCCTGGTATCCCACATGCGCATTGAGCGTGAGATCCCACACGTTGAGCGGAGCGTTGGCCGTGAGGTCGATGTAGTAACTGTTCTTGCTGTCGGCAAAACCGAACAGGTTGGTCACGGCGTGTGAATACTTGAGAAACACGGGCCCCCAGCCGACACCGGCGTAAATTTCCGTGGTGTACGGACGCGTCGCGGTATAGCCGCCCGGATAGTAGTACTCGAGCACGCCAACGTCGTAATTGATGTCCTGCTCCGCCAGCTTGAACGTATTCCGGAAGCCGCCGTAGAAATCCATTTCGACCGGCGCCGACACCGATGCGTCGGCGTCGCCGAGCCAGCTGATGCTGGAATTCCAGTTTCCGAGATAAAAACCGCTGGCGTGCGCATAATCGAAGCCGCCCTGCACGGCCGGGCGCCGGTCAGTCTGGCTGATACCGCGATATCGATAATCCGAAACCAGCGACACATTGGCGGTGAACGCATGCGGCGAGGTATTGGCGGCGTCCTGCGCTGGGGCCGGGACTTCCTGTGCCAATACCGAGGAAAACGGCGCTGCAAGCAGCACGCAGGCGGCCAGCGCGGCGGGCGCGGAAGTGAACAGACGAGTTGCAATCATGAGGGAGCGATAACGTGAAGGCGTGAAGGCGTTTGAATGAACATCGCGAAAGCGACGCAAGCGCCACGATATCGATCCGCGCATCAAATCGGCGTCAAGAAATACTGTGATGTCGATGTCATTTGGTAAAAGCGTAATTAGAGGCAATCGGGTCCGAATGAAACGAGCCATTTCATTCCGCGAAAAAATGAGTCTCGACGAAAGCACAAATCGCTGACCACCCAGTCACCACCGGACGTAAGTTTCGGGTAAGCTGCGCAAAAATTGATGCTGCGTTCCGCGCTGCACCAACGGGCGAGGACGTTGGCCCGACCAATACATAAAAACGCCAGACAGGAGAAATTGACGATGCATATCGGCATCCCGCTCGAGACGCGGGCAGGTGAGACGCGTGTCGCCGCCACCCCGGAGACCGTCAAGAAATACGTCGCGCAGGGCCATCAGGTCACGGTGCAGTCGGGCGCAGGCGTACGCGCCAGCATTCCCGACGCCGCCTTCGAAGCCGCCGGCGCTCGCATCGGGTCCGTCGCCGACGCACTGGGCGCGGAGCTGGTGCTGAAGGTGCGCGCACCGGACGACGCCGAGCGCGCGCAGATCAAGCCTGGCGCCGTATTGGTCGGCATGCTCAATCCGTTCGATGTCGAGAACAACGCGCGCATGGCCAGCGCCGCGATCACCGCATTTGCGCTGGAAGCCGCGCCGCGCACGACGCGCGCGCAGAGCATGGACGTGCTGTCGTCGCAGGCCAACATCGCCGGCTACAAGGCCGTGCTGGTGGCCGCGCACCACTACCAGCGCTTCATGCCGATGCTGATGACCGCGGCCGGGACAGTCAAGGCCGCGCGGGTGCTGATCCTGGGCGCGGGCGTGGCCGGGCTGCAGGCGATCGCCACGGCGAAACGCCTCGGCGCGGTGATCGAGGCATCGGACGTGCGCCCCGCCGTCAAGGAACAGATCGAATCGCTCGGCGCCAAGTTTCTCGATGTGCCATTTCTGACCGACGAGGAACGCGAGATCGCCCAGGGCGTGGGCGGCTACGCGCGTCCGATGCCTGCGGACTGGATGCGCCGCCAGGCCGAACTCGTCCACCAGCGCGCCACCCAGGCCGACATCGTGATCACCACCGCGCTGATCCCGGGCCGCAAGGCGCCGGTTCTGCTGGCCGAAGACACGGTCAAGCAGATGAAGCCGGGCTCCGTGGTCGTCGATCTGGCAGCCGTGCAGGGCGGCAACTGCCCGCTGACCGTGCCCGATGAAGTCGTGGAGCGCCACGGCGTCGTCCTGATCGGCCATACCAATCTGGCCAGCATGGTGGCGGCCGATGCGTCGGCGCTCTACGCGCGCAACGTGCTCGACTTCCTCAAGCTGATCGTCGACAAGGACGGCCGCTACACCCTCAACCTCGAAGACGACATCGTCGCCGCCTGCCTGATGTGCAAGGACGGCCAGGTCGTCAGGCAGGCCGCCTGATTTCCGCGATGACACGCTGGCGCGGACCGGACCGTCCGCGCCGCCATCGCTGCCGCGGCGTCGGCGCACCTTGATCTTGCAGTGGCGATCCTTGCAGTCCCGATCGACGTGACGCACGGCAGCACGTATTCGAAAGCAACGGAGGAGAAGTCGATGGAGATGGTGAACCACACGGTGATCAACCTGATCATCTTTGTGCTGGCGATCTACGTGGGTTACCACGTGGTGTGGACGGTCACACCGGCGCTGCACACCCCGCTGATGGCCGTGACCAATGCGATCTCGGCCATCATCATCGTCGGCGCGATGCTGGCGGCCGGCCTGACCGAAGGCGGCGTGGGCCGCATCATGGGCACGCTGGCCGTGGCGCTGGCCGCCGTGAACGTGTTTGGCGGCTTCCTGGTGACCCAGCGCATGCTGGAGATGTTCAAGAAAAAGGAACCGAAAGCGAAGGCGGGATCGGGCGCAGGCAAGGAGGCGGCGTGATGGAACTCATCAGCATGAACCTTGTGACGCTGTTGTACCTGGTGGCGTCGATCTGCTTCATCCAGGCGCTCAAGGGCCTGTCCCACCCCGCCTCGGCGCGCAAGGGCAACACCTTCGGCATGATCGGCATGGCGATTGCCGTGGTGACCACGCTGGCGCTGATCGTCAAGCTCAAGAACGAATTCATCGCCGCAGGCGCGGCGCAATCGTCGATCGGCACCGGCCTGGCGTTGATCTTCGGCGCACTGGTGGTGGGCGGCGGCATCGGCGCCTATGTGGCGCGCAAGGTCGAGATGACCAAGATGCCGGAACTGGTGGCGGCGATGCACTCGCTGATCGGTCTTGCGGCGGTGTTCATCGCGGTGGCCGCGGTGGCCGAGCCGGCAGCGTTCGGCATCACGCCGGCCGGCTCGCATGCGATTCCGTTGGGCAACCGTATCGAGCTGTTCATCGGCTGCTTCGTGGGCGCGATCACGTTCTCAGGTTCGGTCATCGCGTTCGGCAAGCTGTCGGGCCGCTACAAGTTCCGCCTGTTCCAGGGCGCGCCAGTGGTGTTCGCCGGGCAGCACTGGCTGAACCTGCTGCTGGCCGTCGCGATGATCGGCTTCGGCGTGATTTTCTTCATGTCGCAGGCATGGCTCCCGTTCCTGATCATGCTGGCCATCGCGTTCGTGCTGGGCGTGCTGATCATCATCCCGATCGGCGGCGCGGACATGCCGGTGGTGGTGTCGATGCTGAATTCGTACTCGGGCTGGGCGGCGGCGGGCATTGGCTTCTCGCTGAACAATCCGATGCTCATCATCGCCGGCTCGCTGGTCGGCTCGTCGGGCGCGATTCTGTCGTACATCATGTGCCGCGCGATGAACCGCTCGTTCTTCAACGTGATCCTGGGCGGCTTTGGCGGCGACACTTCGGCGGCGGCCGCGGGAGGCGCGCAGGCGCAGCGCAATGTGAAATCGGGCTCCGCCGACGACGCGGCATTCCTGATGAGCAACGCGGAAACCGTGATCATCGTGCCCGGCTACGGCCTGGCGGTCGCGCGGGCGCAGCATGCGCTCAAGGAATTGACCGAAAAGCTGACCGAGCACGGCGTGACCGTGAAGTATGCGATCCACCCCGTGGCGGGGCGCATGCCGGGCCATATGAACGTGCTGCTGGCCGAGGCCGAGGTGCCGTACGACCAGGTCTTCGAGATGGAGGACATCAACAGTGAGTTCGGCCAGGCCGACGTGGTGCTGGTGCTCGGCGCCAACGACGTCGTCAACCCGGCGGCCAAGACCGACCCGAAATCGCCGATCGCCGGCATGCCGATCCTGGAAGCGTACAAGGCCAAGACCATCATCGTGAACAAGCGCTCGATGGCGGCCGGCTACGCGGGCCTGGACAACGAGCTGTTCTATATGGACAAGACCATGATGGTGTTCGGCGACGCCAAGAAGGTGGTGGAGGACATGTTCAAGTCGGTCGACTAATCTGCCGTTAATACTGACAGGCCGCTCGTCCGGCGTGTGAATAAAGCAGCGCGCAGACCTGTCATCAATAAAATCGAACTACTGCGGCCAGCAACCAACGCTGGCCGTTTCCTTTTGCGTGGTCCGGTTGCACGCCCAATCGCAGGCGCTATACTGGCTTGCCCCACTGTTTTCCCTTTGCGGCCGGCCGCCAGATTTGATCGCACCATGACATTCACTGCGCATGACAGGAACCTGTCGGTCTTCCATCACCCCGTCCTGACGGTGCTGGTCGACGATAGCAAATCGTTTATCGACAGCCTGGCGTTCCAGATGGATGCATCGCGCGCCGTGGTCAGCTTTACCGATCCGCGCGAGGCCCTGGGCTGGATCCGCGAAGCCTATGCCACGCGCCACCCCGCCTTCCTGCCGGTGCGCGTCACGCACGACGACCTGACCTTTCTTTCCGAGCGCCGCACCGTGCAGCTCGATGTCGACCGCATTCATCGCCAGATCCATGACGTGCACCGCTTCCTGCAGCCGGGCGTGATCGTGGTGGATTACTCGATGCCGCAGATGGACGGCCTGGAATTCTGCCAGTCGCTGGAAGACCTGCCCTGCAAGACCATCCTGCTGACCGGCACGGCGGACGAAAGCATCGCGGTGCAAGGTTTCAATCACGGCCTGATCGATCGCTACGTCAAGAAGCACGACCCGAACATGGTGGCGCGCCTGAACGAGGAAATCGACGCGCTGCAGCAGCAATACTTCGCCTCGATCTCGCGCACGCTGCGCGACCTGCTGACACGCCATTCGTACTCGTTCCTGTCCGATCCGGCGATGGCCGAGCGCGTGCGCCAGACCGCCGCGCGCTACGGTTTCGTCGAGTACTACCTGTTTCCGAATCCGGTCGGCATGCTGCTGTTGACGGCTCAGGGCCATGCCACGCTGATGGTGATCGAGACGCGCGCGGGACTGATGAGCCAGGTGGAATCGGCCGAAGCCTACGAGGCGCCGGCCGCGCTGATCGAGGGCCTGCGCGAAGGCCGCATCGTGCCGTTCTTCTGGCCGGGCAACGGCATGTACACGCCGGCCTGTGTCGATTGGGAGCAATACTGCCTGCCGGCGGAACGCTGCGAGGGCAACGAGGAATATTTCTACGCGCTGTTCGACCTGCCGCGCCATATGTTGCAGGAACCGGTGGTCAGCCTGCAGAGCTTCCTTGCAGAGTTCGCGCGCAATGCAGACGCGCTGACGGGGCGCAACCGGCACGCGTGAAGCGTGATGCGCAAGTTCCTGCGCGATCCCCGGGCCGCCGCGGCCTGAAGATCGCAGGGATGCAGCGCAACGTAGTCAGTCCTTCTTCTGCGGTTCGCGATTTGCGCCGCGCACCATGTCGAAACGAAACAGCCGGCATTCGATATTGCCGTTGAACAGCGGCGTCCGCCGCGATTCCTTGAGACGCAGACGTTTCGGCATCGACAGATCGCCGGTAAATACCCACGCCTGCCAGCCTGAAAAATTCTGCTTCAGGGTCGTGGCGAAGGCCGTGGCGAACTGGTTTGCGGCCGCCTCCTCGGCTTCGTCGCGCGGCGCATCCTGCAGCGCGTTACGGCGATCCCCACGCACCGCGATGCGCTCGCCGTAAGGCGGATTCATGATCAGCACACCGGCTTGCGCAAACGGCGGCTGCACGAAGCGCGCATCGACCTGCTTGAGCGGCACATCGCCGGGCAAGCCGGCGCGCTGCCAGTTGGCGTCCGCCATCGACAGCATGTCGGTCGAAATATCGGAACCCGCAATCTGCAGCGTGGCAGCACGGCCTGCCGCCTCTTCACGCGCGCGCTGCGCATCGGACCGCAATGCCTGCCAGGCCCGGGTATCGGCGCCTTTGAGCCATTCGAACGCGAAGGTGCGCCCCACGCCCGGCGCGATGCCGAGCGCCACTTGCGCGGCTTCCACCAGGAACGTGCCGCTGCCACACATCGGATCGAAAAACGGACGGTCCGTCTGTCCTTGCGTCCAGCCGGCCAGACGCAGAATGCCGGCGGCGAGATTTTCCTTCAGCGGTGCTTCGCCCTTTTCCATGCGCCAGCCGCGCTTGAACAAGGGTTCGCCCGTAGTATCCAGATAGAGCGTGCAATCGGTCTCGCTCAGGTGCGCGTAGATCCGGACGTCGGGGCTCACCGTGTCCACGCTGGGCCGTGCGCCGAGCCGCTCGCGCATCGCATCGCACACGCCGTCCTTCACGCGCAATGCCGTGAAATTGAGACTGCGCAGCGCGGACTTGTGCGACGTGATATCGACCCGCAGCGTCTCGTCCGGCGAGAACCACTGCTCCCAGCGCTGCTGGCGCGCCAGCGTGTAGATATCGTCTTCGTGCCGATAGCCGCGCTGCGCCACGCGCAACAGCACGCGGCTGGCAATGCGCGAATGCAGGTTCACCGCGTACGCGGCAGCCATCTCGCCGGAGAACGACACGCCGCCCGGCATCTCGCGATGCACCTCGAACGGCGCCGTGGCCGCCACGGCCGGATATTGCGCAATCTCGCGCAGCTCGTCGGCCAGCGCCGATTCAAGGCCGCGCGGGCAAGGAGCAAAAAAGGCTTGGGTCATGGCGTGAGATTCCTGAAAACAAAAACGTCCGCAACGGCGGACGGAACAAATTTGGCCCGGCGCGTCGATCAGCCCGCCGCGAGCGCGCGATCGAGAAAATCGAGCCGGTCCTGGCCCCAGTAGGGCTGACCGTCATGGATAAACCACGGCGCGCCGAACACATTGGCCGAAATCGCGTCCTGCGTATTCTGCGCATAGGCCGCCTGCACCGCTTGCGCCTCGCTGGCCTTGAGCAGTCCCGCGCCGTCGAAATCGTTCTCGTCGGCGATCTGCGCCAACGTGGCCGCGTCGGCAATATTGCGCTGCTCGGCCCAGATTGCGCGCGAGATTGCGCCGGTCAATTCCAGCGCGCGGGCGGTGCCGTGCGCCAGCTGCGCGGCGATGATCAGCCGGGCCGCGGCGTCGCCGGAGACCGGGAAGTAGGTCGGATGCAGGTTCATCGGGATATCGAGAAACTTGCTCCAGCGCTCGAGCTCGATCAGCCGATACGCCTGACGCTGCGGCGGGCGCTGCGCCAGCGGCAAGCCGCCGGAGACCGCAAACACCTTGCCCAGATCGGCCGGCTTTAGCAGCACCTGCGCATTGTGCCGGTTGGCGATCGCCACGAAACGCGCATGGCCCAGGTAGACGAACGGAGACTGTGGCGCCAGGAAATATTCGACCTGCTTGCTCATCACGACCTCATCGAAAAACAGTGGAAACCCAATAGCCTAGAACGGCTTTACGACAACCAGAATCACGATGGCCAGCAATACCAGCACCGGCAACTCGTTGAACCAGCGATAGAACGTATGCGAGCGCGTATTGACGCCCCGCTCGAACTTGCGCAGCAACACGCCGCAACCATGGTGATAGCCGATCAATACCAGTACCAGCGCCAGCTTGGCGTGCATCCAGCCCTGCCCCGCACCGCGCCCGATGCCGTAGCCCAGGAACAGCCACAGGCCAAACACCAGTGCCGGCACCGCGAGTATCGTCATGAAGCGAAATAGCTTGCGCGCCATGAGCAGCAGGCGTTTGACGCTTGCCGGATCGGTCTCCATCGCCAGATTGACGAAGATGCGCGGCAAATAGAACAGCCCCGCAAACCACGAGATGACGAACAGGATATGAAAGGCCTTGACCCAAAGCATCGACTTGTCCGTCCTTTCAGATGCGAATCTCGCCGTGACCGAACACGACGTACTTCAGGGAAGTGAGCCCTTCCAGTCCGACCGGACCGCGTGCGTGCAGCTTGTCATTCGAGATGCCGATCTCCGCGCCGAGTCCGTACTCGAAGCCATCGGCAAAGCGCGTCGATGCGTTGATCATCACGCTGGCCGAATCGACTTCCCGCAGGAAGCGCATGCCGGTCGTGTAGTTTTCCGTGACGATCGAGTCGGTGTGCGCCGAGCCATAGGTGTTGATGTGCGCGATGGCAGCGTCGAGGCCATCCACGATGCGGATCGCCAGCACGGGCGCCAGATATTCCAGGCGCCAGTCTTCTTCCGTGGCGTCGACCAGGCCAGAGAATCCGGCTGCTTCAAGTGTGGTGCGTGTATCGGCGCAGACACGCAACTCGACGCCTTTTTCCTGGTAGATACGGCACAACGGCGGCAGGATCGCGGTCGCCACCTTGCGCGACACCAGCAACGTTTCCATCGTGTTGCACGGCGCGTAGCGCTGGGTCTTGGCGTTGTCGCAGATGCGCACCGCCTTTTCGGCATCGGCATCGTCGTCGATATAGACATGACAGATGCCGTCCAGATGCTTGATCATCGGCACCCGCGCCTCCTCCATCAGGCGCGCGATCAGGCTCTTGCCGCCGCGCGGCACGATCACGTCGACGTATTCGGTCATCGTGATCAGGCGACCGACTGCCGCGCGATCGGTGGTCTCGATCACCTGAACCGCTTCGGCCGGCAAGCCGGCCGCGGACAGCCCTTCGGCCACCAGCGCTGCCAGCGCGGTGTTCGATTCGATCGCTTCGGAGCCGCCGCGCAGGATCGTGGCGTTGCCCGATTTCAGGCACAACGCTGCGGCATCGATGGTCACATTCGGACGCGATTCGTAAATGATGCCGATCACGCCCAGCGGCACGCGCATCTGCCCTACCTGGATGCCGGTGGGCCGGAACTTCATGTTGGTGATTTCGCCGATCGGATCGGCCAGCGCGGCGATCTGTTCGAGGCCGGCGGCCATCGTCGCAATGGCCTTGTCCGACAGCGTCAGGCGATCGATGAACGCGGCGTCCTGGCCATTGGCGCGGGCACGCTCCACATCGCGCGCGTTGACGGCCTTGAGCTGGTCGGCATCGCGCCGGATGGCTGCGGCAATCGTCAGCAACGCGCGGTTCTTGTCGGCCGTGGAGGCGCGCGCCATGGCGCGCGACGCCGCGCGGGCCTGCTGGCCGACGCGGTGCATGTAAGCGTGGAGATCGAACTCGGTCATGATGATGTCCCGGGCGATGCCCGGTTTGCTGTGGGTGCCGCGATGTCGATGTGCCGGCGCGGCTGCCAGCGATATTCTGATTCCGTCCGGTCTGGCGCTCGCCGTGCCGTGCTCAGGCCGGCCGCGCGACCATCAGCGCCAGTTCCAGCAGGCCATCCCAGGGCTCTGCCGGCAAACCGCCGCCCGGACCGCCTGCGCCGGGCAGATCCGACAGCCCCTTGACTTGCCGGTCGAGCCGCGCAGCCATCGCCAGGGCGGCTTCGAGTTGCGGCATCGACAGCCGCTGGGCCGCCTGTGGCACCAAGCGCTCGCGCGGGCCCCAGACACGCAGTTCACGCATCAGCACGCCCGCCGGCTTGCCGGCCGCCAGCCCTTGCCGGACCTTGGATAATACGCGAATTTCCTCGGTCAGCGCCCACAGCACCAGCACGGTGGCCTCGCCTTCGCCGCGCAATCCTTCCAGCATCCGCACCAGGCGCGGAACATCCCCCGCGAGCATCGCCTCGGACACCTTGAACACGTCGTAGCGGGCCACGTTGAGCACCGCATCGTGCACTTGATCGAACGTCAGCACGCCGGGCGGATAGAGCAAACCGAGCTTCTGAATTTCCTGATGCGCGGCAAGCAGATTGCCTTCGACCTTGTCGGCGATGAACTGCAGCGCGCGCCGGCCGGCTTCGCCCGGTTCCACGCGCTGCTGCTGCAGGGCAAGGCGGTCGCCCACCCATGCCGGCAAGCGCGTGCGATCGACCGCATCGACCTTGATCGACACGCCGGCTGATTCCAGCGCCTGAAACCACGCGGATTTCGATGCCGCAAAATCGAGCCGCGGCAGCGTGACCAGCATCACGACATCCTGCGACGGTTGGGCCGCGACGGCCCGCAGCGCCTCGCCGCCATCCTTGCCGGGCTTGCCCGTCGGCACGCGCAACTCGACGATCTTGCGGTCGCCGAACAGCGACATCGATTGCTGCGCCTCGGTGAGCTGGCTCCAGTGAAAACCGCGTTCGGCCACCAGCACCTCGCGCTCGGTAAAGCCGGATTCGCGCGCGGCCCGCCGCAGGCGGTCCACCGCCTCGAGCACCAGCAGGTGCTCGTCGCCATGCACCACGTACAACGGCGCCAGGCCCTTGGTCTGGGCCTGCCGGAGATGGGCGTCGAGTCCGTCGAGCTTCAGCTGCATCGTGGTGTCCTGGCGGATCTCCGCCTAGATCGTCTTGACTGCCGCAAGCCGGCGCATCAGTTGCTGCACCACGTCGCGCTGCATGTCGCGATAGAGCTGTTGTTCTTCGTAGTCCTTGGCCAGCGTGTTGGCTTCGTTGTACGTCAGGTCGCGCGTGAGCACCAGCGTGGACGGCCCGATCAGCTCCTTGCCCGTGGCATCGCGCAGGCGGAAGCTGAATCGCTGGGTCAGCCGATACTCGCGCACCACGCCCTCGGCGGTGATCGACAGGATCGTCTTGGCGCGCGTGTCGGCCAGCACGTCGAGCATCGCGTCGGCTTCCTTCGGGTCTTCGACGATCTTGGTGTCCGACCCGTTGCGGATATTGCGCCGCAAGTCCGCGCCCATCAGGGTATTCGACGGCAAGCCGATGTAAAGCCGCTTGAACGCGAAATCGGCATTACCGCGCATGTGAAAGCCGCAGCCGGCCAGCAGGCCAGCCGCCGCCATTGCGGCGCCGATGGCGAGAAATCCGCGGCGTCCCATGTCCGGTCGATCCATGTCTGTTCCTGACTATGTGCCTTACAGCACGACGTTGACGAGGCGGCCCGGGACCACGACGATCTTCTTGGGCGCCGCGCCGTTGGCAAACTTGGCGACGATCTCGTTGGCGGCGGCCGCGGCCTCGATCGCGGCGCGGTCTGCATCGGCCGGCACCGTGAGGCTCCCGCGCACCTTGCCGTTGACCTGCAGCACCAGTTCGATCTCGCTGCGCACCAGCGCGCCTTCGTCGACCTGCGGCCATGCGGCGTCGAGGATGTCGCCGAACTCGTCGGCGTAGCCCAGTTCCGCCCACAGTCCATGCGCGATATGGGGCACCACCGGGTACAGCACGCGCAGCAGGATGCTGAAGCCCTCGCGGCGGGCAGCCGGCGACGCGGACTTGGCATCTTCCAGCGCATTGAGCATTTTCATCGTGGCCGATACCACGGTGTTGTACTGGATGCGCTCGTAGTCGTAGTTGGCCTGCTTGAGCACGCTGTGGACCTCGCGGCGCAGCGCGGCGTCATCGGCGGTCGGCGCAGTGCCCGCACCGTCGCGGATCGCTTGCGCGTTGGCATAGCCGTAGTTCCACACGCGGCGCAGGAAGCGCGACGCGCCCTCCACGCCCGACCCGCTCCACTCGAGCTGCTGCTCGGGCGGCGCCGCGAACATCACGAACAGACGCGCCGTATCGGCGCCGTGCTGATCGATCAGCGCCTGCGGGTCGATGCCGTTGTTCTTGGACTTCGACATCTTTTCCACGCCGCCGATCACCACCGGCTGGCCGTCGGCCTTCAGCGTGGCGCCCACGGGACGGCCACGCTCGTCGGTCTTCAGGTCGACGTCGGCCGGGTTGTACCAGGTCTTCTTGCCCGCCGCGTCCTCGCGGTAGAACGTCTCGTTCAGCACCATGCCCTGCGTGAGCAGGTTCGTGAATGGCTCGTCGAACTTGAGTAGGCCCATGTCGCGCATGACCTTGGTCCAGAAACGCGCGTACAGCAAATGGAGAATCGCGTGCTCGATACCGCCGATGTACTGGTCCATCGGCATCCAGTAATCGTTACGCGCATCGACCATCGTGTCGGCGTCCGGGCAGGTGTAGCGCATGTAGTACCAGCACGAATCGATGAACGTATCCATCGTGTCGGTCTCGCGGCGCGCGGGCTTGCCGCACGACGGGCACGTGCAATGCAGGAAACGCGGATCCTTGGCGAGCGGATTGCCCGTGCCGTCCGGCACGAGGTCCTCGGGCAGCACCACGGGCAGGTCCTTCTCCGGCACCGGCACCACGCCGCAGCTGTCGCAATGGATCAGCGGGATCGGCGTGCCCCAGTAGCGCTGACGCGAAATGCCCCAGTCGCGCAGGCGCCACGTCACCTTCTTTTCGCCGAGGCCCTTGGCGGCCAGGTCGGCGGCGATGGCGTCGACCGCCGCCTTGTAGCCAAGGCCGTCATATTTGCCGCTGTGGATGCACCGGCCCGCTTCCTTGTCGCCATACCATTCCTGCCACGCATCGGTGGAATAGGCCTGGCCCTTGACGTCGATGACCTGCTTGATCGGCAGCTTGTACTTGTTGGCGAAGGCGAAGTCGCGCTCGTCATGCGCGGGCACGCCCATCACGGCGCCGTCGCCATAGGTCATCAACACATAGTTGCCGACCCACACGTCCACCTGTTCGCCGGTCAGCGGATGTGTGACCTGCAGCCCGGTGGGCATGCCCTTCTTTTCCATGGTCGCCATATCGGCTTCCATGACCGAGCCGTGCTTGCATTCCTCGATGAATGCGGCCAGTTCGGGATTGTTGGCGGCAGCGTGCGTGGCCAGCGGATGCTCGGCGGCAACCGCGCAGAACGTCACGCCCATGATCGTGTCGGCACGCGTGGTGAAGACATAGAGCTTGCCGTCGTTGATCGGCGCGCCGTCGGCGCCGCGGATGTCGTGCGGGAAGGCGAAGCGCACGCCTTCGCTGCGGCCGATCCAGTTCTGCTGCATGATCTTGACGCGCTCCGGCCAGCCCAGGTCGTCCAGATCGCCCAGCAGTTCCTGCGCGTAATCGGTGATGCGCAGGTAGTACATCGGGATCTCGCGCTTTTCCACGACTGCGCCCGAGCGCCAGCCGCGGCCGTCGATCACCTGCTCGTTGGCCAGCACGGTCTGGTCCACCGGATCCCAGTTCACGGTGCCGGTCTTGCGATAGGCGATGCCGCGTTCGAGCATCTTCAGGAACAGCCACTGATTCCAGCGATAGTAGTCGGGGCTGCAGGTGGCGACTTCGCGCGACCAGTCGATCGCCAGACCCATCGACTGCATCTGCTTCTTCATGTAAGCGATGTTGTCGTAGGTCCACGCGGCAGGCGCCACGCCGTTGTTGAGCGCGGCGTTCTCGGCGGGCATGCCGAACGCGTCCCAGCCCATCGGCATCAGCACGTTGCGGCCGTTCATGCGCAGGTAGCGCGCCATCACATCGTTGATGGTGTAGTTGCGCACATGCCCCATGTGGAGCTTGCCCGACGGATACGGCAGCATCGAGCAGGCGTAGAACTTCTCCTTTTCCTTGCCGTCGGGTCCGACCGCGTGCTCCGATACCTTGTAGGCGTCGATGGCTTGCCAGTGCTGCTGGGCGGCTTGTTCTACGGCGGACGGAAGATATTTGTCTTGCATGGTCAGGACGACGGTCTGGACAACGGTCCGCGCGCGGCGACTGGCGCGTCGGGCGGCCGGGGGGGATTGGATTGCGAAAGAGGCGATTATAACCGTGGCCGACCACCAAACCCGGCCGCCACGGCGCCCTGCAAAGGTAAAAACGGCCCGCCTGGGCGAGCCGTTGGACTTACTTCAGGCCCAGCACATCCTGCATGTCGAACATGCCGCTGGGCTTATCGGCCAGGAACCGGGCAGCGCGCACGGCGCCATCGGCATAGGACTGGCGGCTTGACGACTTGTGGCTGATCTCGATGCGTTCGCCGATGCCGGCGAACATCACCGTGTGATCGCCGACGATATCGCCGCCGCGGATGGTGGCAAAGCCGATCGAATTCGGATCGCGCGGGCCGGTGTGGCCCTCACGCGCGTACACGGCGCAGCTGTCGAGATCGCGGCCGATCGACTTGGCGATCACTTCGCCCATCGTCAGCGCGGTGCCGGACGGAGCGTCGACCTTATGACGATGATGGGCCTCGATGATCTCGATGTCGTAGCCCGTGGAAAGCAGCTTTGCCGCCACTTCGAGCAGCTTGAACGTAGCATTCACGCCAACGCTGAAGTTGGAGGCGAACACCACGCCGATCGATTCGGCCGCGTCGGCCAGCGCCTGTTTGCCGGCCGCATCGAAGCCGGTCGTGCCAACCACGATTTTCTTGCCCAGGCGCTTCGCGACGGCCAGATGTGCAAGCGTGCCCTCGGGGCGCGTGAAATCGATCAGGCAGTCGCTGTTACCCAGCACTGCGTCGATGTCGGCGGAAATTTTCACGCCCGTATCGCGACCGAGGAACATGCCGGCGTCCTGACCCAGCGCGGCCGAGCCCGGCACTTCCAGTGCTCCAGCCAGCGTGACGCCGTCGGTTTCCAGCACGGTCTCGATGAGCATGCGGCCCATGCGGCCGGATGCGCCTGCAATGGCGATTTTCATGATGCGACGATTCTGATGCCCGCGCCCCGCAAACGGCGCGGGCAGCGGGAGGGGTTGAAAGGGCTGAAGTGGCGGTCCGGGACCAGCCGCGCGCCGGCTCAGCTGGCCGGTTTGTCCTGCACGGCGCTGGCGGCCGGAGCGGGCGAAGCGGCCGGTGCCGGCGCAGCATCCGGCGATGCGGGCGTCGCCGGCGCGGCTTCAGGCGCGGACGCGCCAGCCGGCGTGGGCATCGGAGCCGGGGCCGAATCGGCAGGCGCGGGGCTGGGCGATGTGATCTTGCCCGGCGTCTGATTCTTCAGCGCAGCCTTCATGCCGTCGATTTCGGCAATCAGCTCATATTCGGACGGCAGCTCGCTGCCTTCCCACTTGACCAGCTTGTCGGCGTCGAAGAACACCGTGAAGTGGCGCGATTGCACGACTGGCGTGCTGCCGCGGCGGAACGAAAAGTAATAGTCCCAGCGATTGCCGTGGAACACGTCCTGCAGCAGCGGCGTGCCCAGCAGGAAGCGAACCTGGTCGCGCGTCATGCCTTCGCGCAGCTGGGAAACCGCTTCCCGCGACACGAAGTTGCCCTGAACGATATTGATGCGGTACGGCGTGATGGCGGAAGCCACCTTGCGCGACGTGCTGTCGTAAGCCGAGCAGGCGCCAGCGAGCAGCGCGGCTGCCAGCAGGGAAGACACCAGCGCCGGGCGCATGGCGGACGAACGGAATGAACGCATGTATCTCGCTTCCAGACGGGAATGATCTGTGCCGGAACCGGCGCACCGCATGATAGCGGTGGCTCCGGCACGGCCACGGCGCAACGGGTACGCCACCGCGCAGGCGGCGTCCGGGCGCCATGGCACCGGGGCGACTTTTGTCGCCAAAACCCTTATGATTCAACTATCCAGACATTGTACTCTAGGGAGTCACGCCCATGCCGAGTCCGGCGGACCTCAAAAATATCGGCCTGAAGGCGACTGTCCCCCGCCTGAAGATCCTTGAGATTTTCCAAACCAGCGAACAACGCCATCTGAGCGCGGAAGACGTTTACCGCATTCTGCTCAACGAGCATATGGATATCGGGCTGGCCACGGTTTATCGTGTGCTGACTCAGTTTGAACAAGCCGGCCTCCTGTCACGCAACAACTTTGAATCCGGCAAGGCGATTTTCGAGTTGAACGAAGGCAAGCACCATGACCATCTGGTGTGCCTGGATTGCGGCCGAGTCGAGGAATTTTTCGACGCGGACATCGAGCAGCGCCAGCAGAGCATTGCGCGCGAACGCGGCTTTGCGCTGCAGGAACACGCCTTGTCGCTGTATGGCAATTGCACGAAGGACAACTGCCCCCACCGGCCCAAGCGCTAAGCGGCGCGGCGCATGCCGTGCGAACGCGGACATGAAAAAACCGGCTCGCGCCGGTTTTTTTTCATTCCATTTTGTCGCTTATTTTTGTCGCTCACTCGTGCACATCCTGCTCGGCCACCACACGCAGATTTCGCGTCGTCGTGGTTTGCGGCGGCCCTACGAATTCTCCGACGACCTGGCGAAACAACGCGCGCGCCCAAACCAGCATCGGATGGGTGTTGCGGCTGCGGTGCCAGAACATATTGAGGCCCAGCGTGGTATTGAGCTCGGCGGGTAGCGGAAACGCCTTCAGCCCATAAGTCTCGCAAGCCATGTCCTTAGTAAGCGCGTTGACCGTGAAGATCATGTCGGTCTGCGCGGCCAGCTCTGCCTGCGCGCGCCATGAATGGACCGTCAGCGTGGCGTTGCGCTTGAGACCGCGCTGTTGCAAGGCGTAGTCCAGCGGAATCAGCGCCGCGGCCGGACGGCCAGCACCACCCGAATGCGCCATGAAGATATGGCTGCATTCAAGATATTGCTCCAGCGTCCATTCATTCCTCAATACCGGATGATTCTTGCGCGCGCAAACCCACAGGTTCAGCGACGTCACCATTTCCTCGACAATCTCGGGATGGCGCGTGGGGAATGGCGAAAAGGCGAGATCGAGTTCATTGGCGCGCATCGACGCGACGTCGCTTTCCCACGAGTGCGATTCGATCAGGCGAATATGCAGATCGGGCGCCAACTGCTTGATACGCAGGACAAAACGGTTGAAAACCGTATCGCCAAGCTCCGCGGCAAAGCCGATGCTCAACGTGCCGGTCGCGATGGCGGGATCGAAGTTGTCGGCATCGCCTTCATTGATCAACGACCAGAGATCGAGCATGTCGCGGATCTTCGGACCGAGCTCCAGCGCGCGCGGCGTGGGCGTCAGGCCGTGCGGCACGCGGATGAAGAGCGGATCGTCGAAGATCTCACGCAGCCGGCCCAGCGAATGGGACACCGCGGGGGCCGTCATGTGCATTTTTTCCGCCACATAAGTGGCGTTTCGCTTGCTCAGCAGCTCGGTAAAAATCACCAGCAGCTTGGTATCCACATTTACCATGATCAGGCCCGGTTGTTATATCTCACGCTTCTGGATGGCCCCACCACTTTCACTGGCTGCACATCAGATATCAACATATCTTCCGAGTGTAAGAGAAAAAAACGGCAGGGAAAAGCAAATTCGGCACTTCTCGCACTACGCTTGTCAATATCCGCCGTATTTTTGACAGCATTGAGACAGATAATGTCAAAAATCGAGCTGATGGCGTTCGAGAGTGCCGTTATATTGGCCCACATGTGCTAGTTCGTGCCTTGAGCCTGCGCAGATTGCATCAGATTTTTCGGATTCCGAATATGAATTCCCACCGTCTCCCCGTCGATCTCGCCAAGGCTTATCGCCTGCTCAATCACGGCCCCACCGTTCTGGTCAGCGCGGCAAACGGCGGCCAGCGCAACATCATGGCCGCCGCCTGGGCCATGCCGTTGGACTTTGCCCCGCCAAAGGTCGCCGTGGTGCTGGACAAGGCCACCTGGACACGGCAGTTACTCGAAGCGAGCGGCGAATTTGCGCTGCAGGTGCCCACAGTCAGCCAGGTCGACATCACGCAGGCGCTTGGCTCGAGTTCGGGCCGCGAGATCGCCGAGCAACAAGGCATCGACAAGTTCGCCGCGTACGGCCTCCAGACGTTTGCCGGCAGTGTGATCGGCGCGCCGTTGCTGGAAGGCTGCGCGGCGTGGCTGGAGTGCCGGATATTGCCAGAACCGGCGATTCAGCAAGGCTACGACCTGTTCCTTGGCGAGGTGGTGGCGGCCCACGCCGATGCGCGGGTATTCAGCGCAGGACGCTGGCACTTCGAAGGCCACGATGCGCTGCGGACCATCCACCACGTGGCGGGCGGGCATTTCCTAGTCGATGGCGCCAGCATCGACGCAAAGCCGATCGGCCCCTGATGCGCAGCGACCGGACAATAAAAAACGCGCCCGAAGGCGCGTTTCCATGAGGTTGCAAATGCCAATTACTTGGCAACGACACGTGCCATTTCCAGGCACTTGTTCGAGTAACCCCATTCGTTGTCGTACCAGCTCACCACCTTGATGAACGTGCCGTCCAGTGCGATACCGGCTTCGGCGTCGAAAATCGAGGTGCGTGCGTCGCCGCGGAAATCGGTGGCCACGACCTTGTCTTCCGTGTAGCCCAGCACGCCCTTCAACGCGCCTTCGCTTTGCGCCTTCATCTCGGCGCAGATTTCCTCGTACTTGGCCGGATTTTCCAGCTCGACAGTCAGATCGACCACCGACACATCGGAGGTCGGCACGCGGAACGACATGCCGGTCAGCTTCTTGTTCAGTTGCGGAATCACCACGCCCACGGCCTTTGCTGCGCCGGTCGACGACGGGATGATGTTTTCCAGGATGCCGCGGCCACCGCGCCAGTCCTTGTTCGACGGGCCGTCAACGGTCTTCTGCGTGGCCGTGGCGGCGTGCACGGTGGTCATCAGGCCGCGCTTGATGCCCCACTTGTCGTTCAGCACCTTGGCAACCGGCGCCAGGCAGTTGGTCGTGCAGCTGGCGTTCGAGATGATCGCCTCGCCCTTATACGTGTCGTGGTTCACGCCAAAGACGAACATCGGGGTGTCGTCCTTGGACGGCGCCGACATGATCACCTTCTTGGCGCCCGCGTCGATGTGCTTCTGTGCGCCTTCCTTGGTCAGGAAAATACCGGTCGATTCGATGACCACGTCCGCGCCAACTTCGCCCCACTTCAGTTCGGCCGGGTCCTTGACGGCGGTCAGGCGGATCTTCTTGCCGTTGACGACCAGCGTGTTGCCATCGACCGACACTTCGCCGTCGAAGCGACCGTGCACCGAGTCGTACTTCAGCATGTACGCCAGATAGTCCGGCTCGAGCAGGTCATTGATGGCGACGACTTCAATGTCCTTGAAGTTTGCGGCGGCCGCGCGGAACACCATGCGCCCGATACGGCCGAAACCGTTGATGCCGATCTTGATGGTCATGTCTATCTCCTAGAGTGCAATCGATAAAGCCAGTGGCCTGCGCCGGCAGCCGGCGCGTCGCACCGGCCTGCCGCGCGGGCGAATTTATTGGGCGAGCGTTGCGCGCACGGTGTCGGCCACGTTCTCGACCGTGAAGCCGAAGTGCTTGAACAGCACGCCGGCCGGCGCCGATTCGCCAAACGTATCGATGCCGACCACGGCCTGCACCTGATACTTCCACCAGAAATCCGTCACGCCAGCTTCCACTGCAATGCGCGGCACGCCGGCCGGCAGCACGCTGGCCTTGTAGGCGGCATCCTGCTTGTCGAACACGGTCGTCGCCGGGACGGAAACCACGCGCACGTGCACGCCTTCGGCAGCCAGCGCATCGGCGGCACCCACCGCCAAGCCCACTTCCGAACCGGTGGCGACGATCACGGCGTCCGGACGCTTGGTGCGCGGATTCTTCGCGTCGCGCAGTACATAGCCGCCGCGCGCAATGTTCGCGCGCGTGGCGTCGTCGCGTTTCTGGAACGGCAGGTTCTGGCGGCTAAAGATCAGGCAACTCGGGCCGTTCTCGCGGCGGATCGCCTCGGCCCAGGCCACGGCGGTCTCGGTGGTGTCGGCGGTACGCCAGACATCCATGTTCGGGATCAGGCGCAGGCTGGCAACATGCTCGATCGACTGGTGCGTCGGACCGTCTTCGCCAAGGCCGATCGAATCGTGCGTGAACACGAACAGCGAGCGGATCTTCATCAGCGCCGCCATGCGCAGCGCATTGCGGCTGTAGTCCGAGAACGTCAGGAACGTGCCGCCGTAAGGAATGTAGCCGCCATGCAGCGTGATGCCGTTCAGGATGGCGCTCATGCCGAATTCGCGCACACCGTAGTTGATGTGGTTGCCCCAGGCGTCGGCGCGTACGGCCTTGCTGCCCGACCAGTTGGTCAGGTTGGATCCGGTCAGGTCGGCCGAACCGCCGAGGAATTCCGGCAGCACCGGGCCGAACGCTTCGATCGTGTTCTGGCTGGCTTTGCGGGTGGCGATGGTCTCGGCCTTTTCTTCGCACTTGGCGATGAAAGCGTCCACGGTCTCGTCGAACGCGGCCGGCAGTTCGCCGCGCATGCGGCGCTGGAATTCGCCGGCTTCGTACGGATGCACCTGTGCGTAGGCGTCGAACAGCGCGTTCCAGGCCGATTCCAGCGCCTGGCCGGTTGCCTTCGCGTTCCAGGCTTCATACACGGCCTCGGGCAGTTCGAACGGCGCGTGCACCCAGCCCAGCGCCTCGCGCGTGGCCAGCACTTCGGCGCCGCCCAGCGGTGCGCCGTGCACGTCGTGACCGCCTTCCTTGTTCGGCGCGCCCTTGCCGATCAGGGTGCGGCAGCAGATCAGCGTCGGCTTGTCGCTGGCCTTGGCCTGCGCGATGGCGTTATCCACGGCCACCACGTCATGACCGTCCACGCCGCGGATCACGTTCCAGCCGTAGGCTTCGAAACGCTTCGGGGTATCGTCGGCAAACCAGTGCACCACGTCGCCGTCGATCGAGATGCCGTTGTCGTCCCACAACGCAATCAGCTTGTTGAGCTTGAGCGTGCCAGCCAGCGAGCACGCCTCGTGGCTGATGCCTTCCATCAGGCAGCCGTCGCCCAGGAAGACGTACGTGTGGTGATTGACGATGTCGAAGCCGGGGCGATTGAACTCTTCGCCCAGCAAGCGCTCGGCCAGCGCCATGCCCACGGCGTTGGTGATGCCCTGGCCCAGCGGACCGGTGGTGGTTTCCACGCCAGGCGTGATGCCATATTCGGGGTGGCCGGCGGTCTTGCTGTGCAACTGTCGGAAATTCTTCAGTTCCGCGATCGGCAGGTCGTAGCCGGTCAGGTGCAGCAAGGCGTAAATAAGCATCGATCCGTGGCCGTTGGACAGCACGAAGCGATCGCGGTCGGCCCACTGGGGATTGACCGGGTTATGCTTCAGATGCCGGCCCCATAGCGCCACGGCGATGTCCGCCATCCCCATCGGCGCACCGGGGTGGCCGGAATTGGCCTGCTGGACAGCGTCCATGGCAAGCACGCGGATGGCATCGGCCATCAGCTTGACGGGTTGGTTGGCGTAAGGGCTTGTGGCGGGATGGGCGAGGGCAGACATGCGAGAACCTGACGGCGGGAAAACCGCAATTTTAGCAGAAGCAGGCGGCAATTCCGGGCGCGCGGGCACTTCCCGAAGGGGTGGTCAAACGTGGACGGAATGGCTGGCGCCGGGGGCAGGCACCACGCTCGGGGAAGTGAGCGTGCTGGCGGCGTCCCGGACGCGCCACCAGCAGGTGGAAATCGGCGAGAACGCGCATTTTGGGCGAATTTTCCGGCTCGATGGCCGCATCATGAGCACCGAGGCCGATGCCTACATCCAACATGAACTGATGACCGCGCCGATGGCGGCAGTGCACGGAACGCCACGTTCGGCGTTGGTGGTGGGCGGTGGCGACGGCGGGTCGGCGTTCGAGCTGCTGCGTATTCCCACCATGCGGGAAGTCGTGGTGGCCGAGCTCGACGGCGAAGTCGTCCGGCTGGCGCGCGAGTGGCTCGGCGGCATTCACCAGGGCGCGCTGGACGAGCCGCTGGATCCGCGCCTGCATCTGGTGATCGGCGACGGGCTTGGACTGATGGAGGCATCCGCCCGGGCTGGTCGGCAATTCGACCTGATCGTCTACGACCTGACCGACGCCGACGACGGCAGCCCTGCCGCCGGCCTGTTTTCGCCGCACGGGCTGCAAACGGCGCGTCGGTGCCTGGCGCCGGGCGGCGCCATCTCGCTGCATCTGGGCCCGCCGCTGCATCGGCCCGATGCCGTGCGACGATTGCTCGCGCGCGTGCGCCAGACGTTTCAGCATGTGACGCCACTGACCACCTACGTGCCGGCCTATGGCGCGCTATGGGCCATCGCGCTGGCCAGCGACGCGCTCGACATCGCCGCCTTCCCAGCGCCACGCATCGCGGCGCGCCTGCATCAGTGGAAGCTCGACACGGCGCTGCGCGCCTATCGTCCCGAATGTCACGCCGCGCTGTTCACGCATCCGCTTCATCTTCAGGCGATCTTCGACAGCGCTGGCCGTCCCGCGTAACATGCACGGACGCCCCGCGCCCGGCCACGGACGCCGGGCTCATCCGTCCATCCGGGAGACCATCATGTCCAGACCGCCCAACACGCCCTGGCTGACGCCTTACCTGACGGTCGCCAGCGGTCGCTCAGCCATTGATTTTTATACCCGCGCGTTCGGCTTCACGATCGGGCACGTTGTCGACGAAAACGGCGTGCCCACCCACGCGGAAATGCATTACCAGGGCCAGCTCGTTGTCATGTTCGCGCCCGAAGGCGCCTGGGGCAGCACGGCCCGCACGCCGCGTTCGCTCGGCGTGGAAGCTCCGCAAACGTTTTACGTGTACTGCAATGATGTCGACGCCATCTACGCGCAGGCGATTGGCGCGGGTGCACTCAGCGTGATGCCGCCCGCGGATCAGTTCTGGGGCGACCGGTATTGCATGGTCGAAGATCCCGACGGTTACCGCTGGGGCTTTGGCTCGCCGCTTGCCCAGTCACCGGAAACCAGAAACGCCCCCTGATGCCAAGATTTTTTGTCGATGCGGCGTTGGCCGCCGATGCGGTACTCGATTTACCGGAAGCCGTTGTTCGCCACATCCACGTGCTGCGTCTGTCGCCAGGGGATGCGATCACGTTGTTCAACGGGGCTGGCGGCAGTTTCGAAGCAACGCTTGCCGATATCGGCAAACGCCACGCCAGCGCACGCATCGTCGCACATGACACGCGCGAGGCGGAATCGCCGATAGGCGTTACGTTGGCGCAGGGGCTTGCCGGCGGCGACAAGATGGATTGGCTGATCGAGAAAGCCGTCGAGCTGGGCGTGTCGGCAATCCAGCCGTTGCAGGCGAGCCGATCTGTGGTACGGCTCTCAGGCGAACGCGCGGAGAAGCGCCAGGCGCACTGGCAGGCGCTTATTCAGGCGGCGTGCGAGCAATGCGGTCGCAATCGCTTGCCGACGCTCACGCCGGTGGCTACGGTTGAGGCGTGGCTGGCTGGTGCCGCTTCCTCGCCCGGCGCGAAGCTGCTGCTGTCGCCGCGCGCGACGGGGTCGCTGCCAGATCTGGCGCGCACGCACGGTGACGCGTGGCGCGACGCGGGCGTGACACTGTTGATCGGGCCCGAGGGCGGGCTTTCGCCCGACGAAGAACAGGCCGCGCGTTCGGCCGGCTTTATCGGCGTGTCACTTGGGCCGCGCATCCTGCGTACCGAAACCGCCGGGCTGGCTTGCCTGGCGACGCTGAACGCCATTCTTGGCGGATTTTAAAGGAGCCTGTGATGGGACTACTCGATAGCGTACTGGGCGGTGTGCTGGGCCAGATGGGCGGCCAGCCATCCGAAGGCCAATCCACCGGCATGAATCCGAAGCTGATGATGGCGCTTGGGCTGCTTGCGATGCTGGCCATGCGACACAAGAGCCAGGGCGCCGATGGCAGCGTGGCCCCGACCGAAGCCGGCGAAAGCGGGCTCGGCGGTCTGGGAGGACTCGGCGGACTGGGCGGCATGCTCGGTGGCATGCTGGGCGGCGGCAGCGCCCCCGCGCCGGGCGGTCTCGACCTTGGCTCGCTGCTGGGCGGCCTGCTGGGTGGCCACGGCGAAGCCGCTGGCTCGGCCCAGGCAGTCGGCGCGGCGGCCGGCGGCATCGGCGCGCTGCGCGACGTGCTGGCGCAAGCCGGCTTGGGGCAGCAGGTCGATTCCTGGATCGGCACCGGCGCCAATCAGGCGATCAGCGCAACCGATCTGTCCAGCGCGCTCGGCAACACCGGCGCGCTGCAATCGCTGGCGGAAACCACTGGCATGTCATCGGACGATGTCGCCGCCAGTTTGAGCGAGGGGCTGCCCGAGCTGATCGACCGGCTCACGCCTGACGGACATCTTCCCCCCGCGGCATAACGCCAATGGCCCGGAAAGCAAAAAGCCCGCTGCAAAACCAGCGGGCTTTTTGTTTGCGGTTGGACTCGAACCGTCAGGCGAACGAGTAGAACACGCGGAACTGCACCTTGCGCTCGGCCCAGAATTCCGCGGCATCGCGGAACACGTCCAGCAGCACCTCGCGCGCTTCCTTGTCGAACTTCTGCGCGATCGGCAAGCCTTCCAGCACGATCACGAAACCGGGCTGCGGGCCGGCCTTGTGAATCATGTCGGTCAGGCAGTCGGACAGCGCATCGAAATTCTTTCCGAAATGCTTCGGGAACGTGAATTCCGTGGCGATGCGCTCCAGGATTTCCGCCTTGCTGGCGCAATCGGCGCAGTTGGCATACAGGAAATGCTGGTTCAGCACGGCGGCAGCCTGCGCCAGTTCGGGCACGCGGAACGCGCGGATCGACTGGACAATATTAGGGCGCACCGACTTGAACAGATTCATGGCTCCCTCGTTGGTGCCGTCATCAGCCCACGTGGCCATGGCAGGCGCGCAAGCAGGCGGAAGTCGTTGCGTCAGATCCTGGCGTGGCATCATCAGCACGTTGTCGTAAAGGTTCTGGGCCTGATGGTGGGCCCTTTGCCAGCCATCTCCGGCGCCGCGCTCCTCGCGGGCGGCAAGGGCGTCGCCCAATCCGAAAATGTCAGTCATCATTTGGTTATCCGTTTGAAACTGTTGTAGTGGTCTTCCGTGTAATAGCAGTCGTTGGCGGCGCGTTGATCACCACCGCAAACAATACGCTTGGCTCCCCGATTCCGGCTTTTGCTGTTCTTGACGGTGTATTCGCGGTAAAACCCGCGGGGCTGCTGCGGCAGGCTTCGCTCGTAATTGCCAAACCGCGAACCATCCTTGTCATACGGGAACGGCCCACCGGACTGGATCAGATCCAGTGTTTGCCGCGCCTCGTTTGGCAACTGCTGGGCGGCGATGGTTCCCACCACCCCCTGTACATCCGATTGCGCAGCGGACTGCCGCGCGATCGCGCCCTGCGGCGTCATCGCCAGCGCCAGCGACAATGCGGCGCCCGCGAACACATGGCCCAGGCTTCGCGCCAGGCTCAGGGACTGCCAAATTGACTGCCGCTGCGGCTGGCTCGGGAAATACCGGGGACCCACGTTATCGAAAAAGACTGGCTAAGAAGTAATTGGCAAGCCATTCCGGCCCGTTGGCGACTGTGCTCGCAACCCTCTGCGGGCTCAGACTCCCGCGATGCGAGCGTCTGCATTCAAGGGCGTAAGGTTACGCGCATGTCCACCATTAATCAATCCCCGCACTTTTGCCAGCGCGATTTTCTCAATTGTTTCAATATGTTATTGATATGTGTGCGCATACTAACCTCGCATGCGCCACGCTGACGCGGGTATGAAAAAAGCCGGGCGAACCCGGCTTTTACGGCACTTGTCCCGGAAAACCTAAAGAGGCGTCCGAATCCCTGCACTCAACACTTGGCCGCGGCGTCCACCACGACCAAAGCGGTCATGTTGACGATACGGCGCACCGTCGCGGACGGCGTCAGAATGTGCACCGGCGCCTTCACGCCGAGCAGGATCGGGCCGATCGCGACGTTGTTGCCCGCCGCCACCTTGAGCAGGTTGTACGAGATATTGGCCGCGTCGATGTTCGGGCACACCAGCAGGTTGGCTTCGCCCTTGAGCGCGCCATCGGGCACCAGCGAATCGCGCAGCTTTTCATCGAGCGCGCTGTCGCCATGCATTTCGCCGTCGACTTCGAGGTCAGGCGCGCGCTCGCGCAGGATCTTCAGCGTGTCGCGCATCTTGCGCGCCGACGGCGCCTCGGAAGTGCCGAAGTTCGAATGCGACAGCAGGCCAACCTTGGGCTCGATGCCGAAACGCTTCAGTTCCTCGGCGGCCATGATCGTGATCTCGGCCAGTTCATCGGCAGTCGGATCGACATTGACGTGCGTATCGACCAGGAAGATCTGGCGACCCGGCAACACCAGGCCGTTCATCGCCGCATAGACCTTGTTGGTGCCGCCCAGCACCTGATCGATGTAGCGCAGATGGGCCGCGGTCGTGCTGACCGTGCCGCAGATCATGCCGTCCGCCTCGCCCTTCTTGAGCAGCATCGCGCCGATCAGCGTGGTGCGGCGGCGCATTTCCAGCTTGGCGTACTGCTGCGTGATGCCTTCGCGAGCCATCATGCGGTAGTAGGCATCCGAATAGTCGCGGAAACGCTCGTCGTGCTCGGGATTGACCACCGTGAAATCGACGCCCATGCGCAGGCGCAGGCCGAAGCGCTCGATGCGGTGCGAGAGCACAGCCGGACGGCCGATCAGGATCGGGTTGGCCAGCTTTTCGTCGACGATCACCTGTACCGCGCGCAACACGCGCTCTTCCTCGCCTTCGGCGAAGACGATACGCTTCTTTTCCATCTCCACCTTGCGCGCAGCCGCGTAGATCGGCTTCATCAGCGTGCCCGAGTGGTAGACGAACTGCTGCAGTTGCAGGCGATAGGCGTCCATGTCCTCGATCGGACGCGAAGCCACGCCCGACTTCGCGGCGGCCTCTGCCACGGCCGGCGCGATCTTGACGATCAGGCGCGGATCGAACGGCTTCGGGATCAGGTATTCCGGTCCGAAAGACAGGTCCTGGATGCCGTAGGCCGACGCCACGATATCGCTCTGTTCCTGGCGCGCCAGTTCCGCTACCGCATTGGCGGCGGCGATTTCCATTTCACGCGTGATCGTGGTGGCGCCGCAATCGAGTGCGCCACGGAAAATGAACGGGAAGCAGAGGACGTTGTTGACCTGGTTCGGGTAGTCGGTACGACCGGTCGCCATCACGGCATCCGGGCGGATTTCCTTGACCAGTTCCGGCATGATTTCCGGGTTGGGATTGGCCAGCGCCAGCACCAGCGGCTTGTCGGCCATCTTCTGCACCATCTCAGGCTTGAGCACGCCGGCGGCGGACAGGCCCAGGAAGATGTCGGCGTTGTCGATGACTTCGGCCAGCTTGCGCTTGTCGGTCTTTTGCGAGAAGCGCGCCTTTTCCGGGTCCATCAGCTCGGTACGGCCCTCGTAGACCACGCCGGCCAGGTCGGTCACCCAGATGTTTTCGATCGGCAGGCCCATGTCGACCAGCAGGTCCAGGCAGGCCAGCGCGGCGGCGCCAGCGCCCGAGGCCACCAGCTTGACCTTGGAGATGTCCTTGCCAACCACTTTCAGGCCATTGATCACGGCGGCGCCGACAACGATCGCGGTGCCGTGCTGGTCATCGTGGAAGACGGGGATCTTCATGCGCTCGCGCAGCTTGCGCTCCACGTAGAAGCATTCCGGCGCCTTGATGTCTTCCAGGTTGATGCCGCCGAAGGTGGGTTCCAGCGACGCGATGATTTCAACCAGCTTTTCCGGGTCTTTCTCGTCGATTTCGATGTCGAAGACGTCGATACCGGCAAATTTCTTGAACAGGCCGGCCTTGCCTTCCATCACCGGCTTGGACGCCGCGGCGCCGATGTCGCCCAGTCCCAGCACGGCCGTGCCGTTGGTGATCACGCCAACCAGGTTGCCGCGCGCGGTGTAGCGGAACGAATTGGCCTGGTCGGCAACGATTTCCTCGCACGCGGCGGCCACGCCCGGCGAATAGGCAAGCGCCAGATCGCGCTGGTTGGACAGCGGCTTGGTGGGAGTGACGGAAATCTTGCCGGGGGTCGGAAACTCGTGATATTCGAGTGCGGCCTTGCGCAGCGCCTCACGCTGCTGTTGTTTCAGATCGTCTTGGGACGGGGACTGCTGAGGGCTTGTCATCTGCGCATCTTCCGATCGGTGGAGCCGCACTGAATAACGCTTTGCGACGAGTACGGGCCGGCTCCACGAACCCGCTGTCTCCGCTTGTAGGCGCTTTGGAATTGCGCATTTTATATTGTGAAATACTATTTCACAATAAGCGTTTTGCGCGGGGCACCTTTGCGTTTCGGTACAATATGCCGCATGCCGATGGGCTTGACCAGCCGGTATGTCCACTGAATCCGCGCTGGCCTTCATCAGCGCTTGCCTCCCGGGTTACTCAACGCCCAATGCCAGATCCCTCGCCCGCATCGCTTTCCGAATTCGACCTGATTCGCCGATTTTTCACGCGCCCGGTCCGCAAGGCCGCCCTCGGCGTGGGCGACGACTGCGCGCTGATCGACGCGCGTCCCGGTCACCAGTTGGCCATCAGCACCGACATGCTGGTGAGCGGGCGCCATTTCTTCCCGGACGTTGCGCCACGGGCGCTGGGGCACAAGGCGTTGGCGGTCAACCTGTCGGACCTGGCTGCGATGGGCGCCGAACCGCGCGCCTTCACGCTGGCGCTGGCGCTGCCGGAAGCCGACCCGACGTGGCTCGAACCGTTTGCCGCCGGTCTGCTGGCGCTGGCCGACGACCACGGATGCGAGCTGATCGGCGGAGATACCACCAAAGGCCCGTTGACGCTGTCGATTACCGTGTTCGGCGACGTACCGCCGCGTCAGGCCTTGCGTCGCGACGCGGCCCGGCCCGGCGACGACCTGTGGGTGTCGGGCACGCTCGGCGACGCGCGCCTGGCGCTTGGCGACTGCCGCGGCGAATGGCTGCTGCCCGAGCCCGATTTCACGCTGATCCGGCCGCGCATGGATTCCCCGACGCCGCGCGTGGCATTGGGACTGGCCTTGCGCGGCGTGGCCCATGCGGCGCTCGATGTGTCCGACGGACTGGTCGGGGATCTGGGACACATCCTCGCACGCTCGTCGGTCGGCGCCATCGTCGATGTGGACGCCCTGCCCCGTTCCGCGGTGCTGTCAGCGCAGCCGCTCGATCTTCAGCGCCAGTGCGTGCTGGCCGGCGGCGACGATTACGAGCTGTGTTTCTCCGCGCCGGCTGGCGCGCGCGAAACGATCGCCGCCATCAGCCGGCATCTGGACCTGCCGCTGACTCGTGTCGGCGCGATCACGGCGGAAGCCGGACTGCGGCTGGTCGATGCCAGCGGCAGCCCGGTCACCTTCACCGGCACGTCGTTCGACCATTTCGCGGCAACGTGACACGCGGCGCCCTACCCGTGTCATGATGCCGCCATGCGCGCAACAGGGAGAGCCGCACTTTGCGCGCCAGACATAACTACATAGACAGAGCCAAGTCCTTGATGTCCGCCTACCCTCCCGGGGCCGCACCGCGCGACCCCGTCAATCCCGTCACGCTGGAAGCCGGCCAGACCGTCAAGGTCACGCGGCCAACCGCCCGTTTCATGTTCGGGCATCCCGCACGCCTCGTCGCACTGGGCTTCGGCTCCGGGCTTTCGCCCGTCAGTCCCGGCACCGTCGGCACGCTGTATGGATGGCTGTCGTTCATCGTGATCTCGATGTGGATCGAGCCAACCACCTGGCTGTGGATCATTGCCGCGGCGTTCGTGGCCGGCATCTGGGCCTGTCGCCGTACCGCGCGCGACATGGGTGTGGACGACCACGGCGGCATGGTGTGGGATGAGATCGTCGCCTTCTGGCTGGTGCTGGTGTTTGTCATGCCGACCGGCTTCTGGGGCCAGCTCGCCGCCTTCCTGTGGTTCCGCTTCTTCGATATCGTCAAACCCGCGCCGATCCGCTATTACGACCGCACGCTCAAGGGGCCCGGCGTCACGGGCGCCTTCGGCGTGATGTTCGACGATATCTTTGCGGCGTTCTACACGCTGCTCGTCTTCGCGCTGTGGCGCTCGATCTAAGCGCACAGCGGACCGAACGCCCAACACGCACCCAAGACTCAGGAAAACGCCGCCATGTCCGTCAGCCGCCTGCTTGACCAGCTTGCCATCCAGGCCGGAACCGTGCTCGCGGAGCGCTCGCTCATGCTCGCCACCGCGGAATCGTGCACCGGCGGACTGGTTGCCGCGGCGATCACCGATGTGTCCGGATCGTCGGGATGGTTCGAGCGCGGCTTCGTCACCTATTCGAACGAAGCCAAAACGACCATGATCGGCGTACCGGCCAAGCTGATACGCGATCACGGCGCGGTCAGTGAGGAAGTGGCGCATGCCATGGCGGAAGGCGCGCTGCTGAACAGCCGCGCCCAGGTGGCGCTGTCGATTACCGGCATTGCCGGACCGAATGGCGGAACGCTGGAAAAACCGGTCGGCACGGTCTGCTTTGGCTGGAGCAACCGCATCACCACCCGCACCGAGACCCAGCGCTTCAAGGGCGACCGCGCGCAGATCCGCCGCCAGGCGGCCGAACACGCGATGCGCGGACTGATCGAGCTGATCCGCAACGAGGAGTAGGCCTGGTCCGCTTCAGCGGACCACAGGCTCGCCCGGCCATTCGGCCAGGCCGTCCTCGCGGACCGTTGCCGGCAGCGCCTGAAGGCCGCTCAGCCGTGGCGATAGCGGTTGATCGTCTCGCGCGTTTGCAGCGCCACATTGCGCGCCGCAGTGGCGAAGTCCTTTTCGCGGCTCGCGTACAGGATCGCGCGCGACGAATTGATCATCATGCCGGTGCCGTCGGCGGTGCGCCCGGCCCGCACGGTGGCCTCGATGTCGCCGCCCTGCGCACCGATGCCAGGAATCAGCAGCGGCATATCGCCGACGATCTGGCGCACCTTGGCGATCTCGTTGGGGAAAGTCGCGCCGACCACCAGGCCCATCTGGCCATTGGTATTCCAGCGCTCACGCGCCGCTTCGGCCACCACCTGGTACAACGGCTTGCCGTCGACCTGCAGGAACTGGACGTCCGAGCCGCCCGGATTCGAGGTGCGGCACAACACGATCACGCCCTTGCCCGGATGCGCCAGATACGGCGACATCGAATCGAAACCCATGTACGGACTGACGGTGACGGCGTCGGCCTTGTACCGGTCGAACGCCTCGATGGCGTAGTGTTCGGCGGTGGAACCGATATCGCCGCGCTTGGCGTCCAGGATCACGGGAATCCCGGGATGGGCGTCGTGGATATATTCGATCAGTTGCTCTAGCTGATCCTCGGCGCGCTGCGAATGGAAATAGGCGATCTGCGGCTTGAACGCGCAGACCAGATCGGCCGTGGCGTCGACGATTTCGCGGCAGAACGAGAAAATCGCGCCGCCCGTGCCGGTCATGGACAACGGCAGCTTGGCCGGGTCCGGATCGAGCCCGACGCATAGCAGGGAATCGTTACGCTGCCACGCGGCGGACAGCTGCTCGGTGAAGGTCATGGGATGCTCGGTATCGGATGGGAGCCGGGGGCCCGGCTGTCGACGAGTGTATGGACAGCATAACGCGGGCGCACGCCGGCTGGTTGGCTGACTGCGAAGGCACATTCCTGCAGTACAGCATATGGCGTTGGCGGCAATTCTACCTGTTGGCGTGATATTGTTTGCAGCTTCCGCTTAAAAGAGCGACATCCACGTCGCCCGTCCCATGACACTCGACCGCCGCGGTCTCATCCTGCTTGTCATCCTGACCGTCGCCTGGGGCCTGAACTGGCCGATCATGAAAATCGGCGTCGCGCATTTTCCCGCGATGGGCTTCCGGCTGCTCTGCATGGCCGGCGGGCTGGTGGCGCTGGGCCTGGCGCTGAAGCTGCGCGGCGACTCCCTGCACGTGCCGCGCGAGGCTTGGCCGACGGTGGTGAAGCTGGCGATTCCGAACATGGTGATCTGGCATCTGTTCGCCATCTGCGCGGTCAAGATGCTGTCATCGGGCCGCGCCGCCATCCTTGGCTACACGATGCCGATCTGGGCCGTGGTCTGGGGCCTTGTCATCTTTCGCGAGCGCATCGCGCTGTCGGCATGGATCGGCATCGGCTGCGCGCTGACCGGCACCGTACTGCTGCTGTCGGGCGAGATCGCCGCGCTGACGGGCAGCCCGGCGGGCACCCTGCTGATGCTGGTGGCGGCGGCGGGCTGGGGCTTCGGCACACAACTGATGAAGCGTACGCAGGTCGACGTTTCGATTGGCGCGCTGACGTTCTGGATGCTGGCCATCACGCTGCCGTTTCTGGCGCTCGGCACGCTGCTGTTCGAAACCGGCTGGCGCATGCCCACCGCTGTCGAATGGGGCGCGATCGCCTATAACGCCGTGGTGGTGTTCGCGTACTGCCATCTCGTGTGGTTCGCGCTGGCGCGCAGCCTGCCGCCGGTGGTGTCGAGCCTGTCGATCATGTTCATCCCCGTTGTGGGCGTGTTTTCGGGCATGTGGCTGCTTGGCGAAACGCCGCATTGGCAGGATTACGCAGCCATCGTGCTGATGTTCGCGGCGCTGTCGTCGGTCATGCTGGCGCCGCTGCTGCGCCGGCGCCTGTGAGCAACAGCGGCGCAGAGATTTCGCTTAACAAGCCCCCCCGCGTTGGATTACACTCGCGGCCATCAGAATCCCGGAGAAATTACGTGGGCAGTAGCATCGGGTGTTCGAGTTGCCGCGAAAGATTCGCGACATCGTCGGATGCCATGTCACTGCGGGCTGCGTAACGTCGATCCGCGTGGGGCCATCGCCCCGCACGTCGCCGTGCTTGCCCGCAGACAACTGCGGGTGAGTGTCTTTCCGTTTCCCCTTGCGGCGGCCGTCCGGCCTCCGTGTCGCGCTTCGGATCTTCCCTCTCCCGGCTTGCCAGCCAGATATCGGCAACAGGCAAACGTCATCGTCTTGCAACGGATGCGCACTTGCGCCGTCCGTACGCAGCGCGATCACGCTTGCCGGCCGCCTCATGGTCGCACCGCTGGCGAGCCTTGCCTGCGCCTGTCTCCGATGCATCGACAACGCGCAATCAGTAACAAGGAATCCAAGGGATGATCAATCTGTTCGTCCTGCAGAAAGGTCGGCTTGCCCAGGAGCAGGTCGACGAGCGCAACGAGCTGCTGCAGCACAAGCCCATCTGGATCGACGTGGTAAGCCCCGATGACGAGGAGCTCGCGTGGATCAAGGAAGCGTACAACGTGGTACTGCCCGAGCTGGAGGACCTTGGCGACCTCGAAGCATCGGCGCGTTATTTCGAAGGCGAAGACGAGAACATCCACATCCGCACGGATTTTCTGCTGGCCGAAGACGAGGCCTCGCGCAACGTGCGCGTGGCGTTCGTGCTCACGCGCGACGTCCTGTTTTCGATTCACGACGAAGACCTGCCGGTGTTCCGCCTGGTGCGGCTGCGCGCGCGGATGCGTCCGGGATCGGTGCGCAACGCCAAGGACGTGCTGATGGATCTGTACGCGACCGACGCCGAATACTCGGCCGATTCGATCGAGGAAATCTACGAGCGTCTGGAAGAAGCGAGCCGCCGGGTGCTGGCCGAAAACGTGACCGATGCCGCCGCGGCCGACGTGCTGGAAACCATCGCGCGCGAGGAAGACTTGAACGGGCGCATCCGTCGCAACGTCATGGACACGCGCCGCGCGGTGTCATTCCTGATGCGCAGCCAGTTACTGTCCGCCGAACAGCAGGACGAAGCCCGGCAGATCTTGCGCGATATCGATTCGATCGAGAACCACACCGCGTTCCTGTTCGACAAGATCAACTTCCTGATGGACGCCACGGTCGGCTTTATCAACATCAACCAGAACAAGATCATCAAGCTGTTCTCGGTGGTGTCGGTGGCGCTGATGCCGCCTACGCTGATCGCCAGCATCTACGGCATGAACTTCAAGCTGATGCCGGAACTGGACTGGGCTATCGGCTACCCGTGGGCCATCGCGCTGATGGCCGTCTCGGCGGCGATCCCGCTGGTGTATTTCAAGAGGAAGGGCTGGCTCAGCTAGCGGCGCGCGCCGGCGGCACGCCGGCAAACCCGTCCCGACTGTTACGCATACCACGGGACAGGGGATCGCCCAGGCAGGGCGAGCGCAATCAGTCGGGCAGCGTCGCCGCGCCCATCCGCCGCGCGATGATCGACGCCTTGGCCCGGAAGTTGACGTGGACGTTGGCGCAGTACTGCTTCTTGTCGAAGCACTTCGGCGCCGGCAGCGCCGCCGCCAGCCGCGCGGCCTGCCCAACGGTGAGCTTTGAGGCCGACGTGTGGAAATAGTGCTGCGCGGCGGCTTCGACGCCAAACACGCCTTCTCCCCATTCCACCGAATTCAGGTAGATCTCGAAGATCCGCTGCTTGTCGAGCCAGAATTCCAGCATCCATGTGATGGCCAGTTCCTGGCCCTTGCGCACGTAGTATTGCTCCGAGGCAAGAAACAGGTTCTTGGCCAGTTGCTGAGTGATGGTCGACCCGCCGCGCACGATGCGCCCGCGCTGCTTGTTGCGCTCCCAGGCATCGAGCATCGCGTCGAGTTCGTAGCCGGGGTGATTGACGAAATCGGCATCCTCGCTGGCAATGACCGCGCGCTTGATATTGCGCGACATCTCGTCGTAGCTCACCCACTTGTGGTCGACCGTACAGCTCCAGAAATTGAAGCCGCACAGCCGCCAGCGCTCGGCGCGCAGGAACGAGGTGGAAGACGGATTCAGATACTGCCAGGCTGCAATCTGCAGGAAGAAATAGACCTGCATCGCCAGCACGCCAACGATCAGGCATTCGCCGAAATAGCCGATCCAGCGCAGCGGATTGGCTGCACCCGAGGATCTGGCCGGCACCCGGGCGGCCGCTGAGCGCTGACGGGCCAAGGCGGTCTGCCGCTCAGCGCGCCGCTTCGGCCTGCAGCGCCGCGCGCAGCTCGGCCAGCACCGGCGTCGTGTTCGGTCGCACGCCCCGCCAGTTGTAGAACGCCTCGGCGGCCTGTTCGACCAGCATGCCCAGGCCGTCGGACGTCGTTGCGCCGCACTTCGCCGCGTAGGCCAGGAACACGGTGGGTTTCGCGCCGTACATCATGTCGTACGCCAGCACGCCCTCGCCCAGCAGATGGTCCGGCACAGGGGGAAGTTCGCCCTGCAGGCTGCTGGCCGATGCATTGATGATGACGTCGCAGCCTTCGTCGTCGGATAGCGCACCGAGCGCGTCCAGTCCGCCCGCCCACAGCTCGACGTTGTACTGGTCCGCCGCCTCGACAAACTGCTCGACCATGTCGCTGGCCTTTTGCGCGGTGCGGTTGGCTACAACGATGCGCGCCGGGCGACATTCGATCAACGGCAGCATCGCGCCCATCGCCGCGCCGCCCGCGCCCAGCAACAGGATGCGCCTACCTTCGAGCAGCACGTCGAGGTTGTCCTGGATATCGCGCACCAGGCCGATGCCGTCGGTGTTGTCGCCGTGGATCAGGCCATCCTCGATCCACATCGTATTGACCGCGCCCGCCGCTTCGGCGCGCGGCGTCAGCCGATCGGCCAGATCGTAGGCTTCCAGCTTGAACGGCGTGGTCACATTGAAGCCATGGCCGCCCTCGGCCAGAAAACGGCGCACGGTATCGGCGAACGCGTCGAGCGGCGCTTCCAGGCGCTCGTACTGGAGAGCCTCGCCGGTCTGGCGCGAAAACGCCGCGTGGATGGCCGGCGAGCGGCTGTGCGACACGGGATTGCCCACCACCACGTAGCGATCGATGGTGGTGTCGGGCGTGGAATTCTTTTCTGCGGTCATCAGCGGCCTTGCAGGCGGACGTCGAGTCCGCTGCGGGTGAAATTGAAAGTGGAAATGACTTCGAGGATGTCCTGCCGGGACTGCATCTCCGGCGTGAACACGCCGAATGGTGCGGCGGCGCGGACGATGGCAACGGCCTGGCGATCCAGCGCCGGGTCACCCGAACTCTTTGCCACGTCGATGCTCTCGATGTTGTAGCCGTCGCGGTTGTAACCGAGCTTGCCCTGGCGATTCACGTTGATCACCAGGATCAACTGGCCGTAGATCGGCTTGCCATTCTTCTGCGGGAAATCGCTGGTGCCGCGCGCTTCGATCTTGCGGCGCAGGCGATCGTAGTACTGCGCGTAATCGACGCCCTGTGCGCTGGTCGCCGTCAGTTGCATTCGCTTGGGACGCTTGGCGTAGTGTTCGAGGTTCCGGCCGATCTCGGCTTCGAGCCGCGCCATCTCGTCGGTGGAAGTGCGCTCGTCCTGGCCGCGCGTGGGCGCGTCGGCGCGCTGCTCGCCCGGCTTGAGCGGCTGGCTGCGCACCGACTGCGCGGCCTCGCGCGACTGCGTCATCAGGCGGCGCTGCTCTTCTTCGAGCTGTTCGAGGCGACGCTGTGTCAGCTTAATCAGGTCGCCATCCTTGGACTCGGTCTGCGCGGGCAGCGGCGTGGTGGCGCGCTGGGCGTCGTGGTCGCCGCCGCCGTCGAGATTGGCTTGCGCCAGCACCGTGGGATTGCGCGGCTTTTCAGCCGACTTCGAGTTCACCAGCACCACATCGAGTTGCGGATCGGACCGCTTGATCTCGAACACTTCAGGCGCGGCAATCCGCACCATCAGCAGCACCGCGTGAACGACCACGGACAGGACCAAAGCCTTGGCCAGCGTACTGCTGGATTGCCACCAGTCACGGGGGTGGCGCGGAGCAGAAAGTACGGCGTTCACGATGGAATGGACGGGCCAGGGAAGTCGGCGTGGAAACTCGATCGAAAACCGGCCCCCTCGGGCGAGGGATGGCCGGAACAGGGTTCGATTGTAAGTGAGCCGCCCCGTTTACCGAAGCCTGGGCGAAGCTTCAGGGCGCGGTGCCCGGCCCGGTGTCGCGCGGCGCCGACGCATCGGCCGGCGCGTCGTCGCCGGACGGCGCCACGGCGTCCGCGGATGGCGCTTGCGGCGCTCCTTCGGCCCCGTCTTCGGCGGCTTGCTCCGCCACATCCTCGGCCGCGGCTTCGGCGGCCGCCTCAGCGGAAACTTCGGCCATTTCCTCGTCGCCGGCGTCGCCCTCGAGTTCTTCTTCCGGCAATTCGCCTTCACCGGCAAAGATTTCGAGCACCCGGCACGACACTTCGAGCGAAATCTCGTCGGTGGCGCCCAGCTCCAGCAACACCTGCGTGCCGCGCGAAGCTTGCGCCAGTTCCGGCACACGCGTCACCAGCGGAATCTCCGCAAAACGCACCGCGCCGTCCTTGAGCACCGTGGCCATGAGCTTGTTGCGGTTTTCCTGCTTGATCCAGCGCAGGCACCAGTAGCGTTCCATGGTGGACTGGTGGTCCGCATAGGCCGCATAGGTGCCTTCGAAGTCGGCCACGGCGGCCAGCAGGTCGGCGTCCTTGGGCTTGAACGGCGCAACCAGCTTGGCCGTGACGCCGTGCTGGGCCACCGCCAGGATCTGCCATTGATTGACCAGATCGACGTAGCGGCGCAGCGGCGAGGTGCTCCACGCATACTGCGCCACGCCCAGGCCCTCGTGCGGCGCCGGATAGGTCTGCATGCGCGTGCGATGCATGCCCCATGCCTTTTGTGTGCGATAGATGCCCGGCACGCCGTGGTCGGCCAGCAGCTTGCCCCAGGTGCTGTTGGCCAGGATCATCAGCTCGGCCACGATCTTGTCCAGAGGCGATCCGCGGCGGCGTTGCTCGATGCGCACGCGCTCGCCGCCGCCATCCAGCAGGTCGATATAGAAATTGAAGTCCGCGCGGTTATGGCTTTCCGGTCGCAATCCGCTTGCCAGGCGCGCCTTCTGGCGCTCGTCGTGCAGATGATTGGCCAGCCGATACAGCTCGGTCAGTTCGTCGCGGAACGGGTAGTCGCCCGTGCCAGCGGCCAGCGCGGCTTCGGTCACCACATCCTCGAGCAGGTTGTGGCGCAGGTTGGCGGCGATCGGCACCAGTTCGGCCCGGGTTTCGCTGCCAAGTACGGCCACGCCATCCGGCCCATTCGGGTCGATCGTCACGTACAGCGACAGCGCCGGGCAGGTGCGCCCTTCCTGCAGCGTGTAGCGATCCACCACGCTGTCGGGCAGCATCGTGATCTTGTCGCCTGGGAAATACACCGTGGACAGCCGCTGGCGCGCGATGGCGTCGAGCGCGTCGCCGCGGCGGATGCCAAGCCCCGGCGCGGCAATATGGATGCCAACGCGCAGCTTGCCGTCGGCGGTGCGCGTCACGGACAGCGCATCGTCGATTTCGGTCGTCGTGACATCGTCGATCGAAAACGCCTGCACGTCGGCCACCGGCAGGTCGGCGGACGGCTCGGGCACGTCGACATCGGCAAAGCCGGTGCCCTTGGGAAAGCAGTCAGCCAGAAACTTGGCCTCGTGCAGCGCGCGCGGGCTTTCCACGCCGCCCACGGCCACCATCAGTCGCATCGGCGTCATGCCCAGCGCCGTGCAGGCGGCATCCATCGCCTTGTATTCGAGGCTGTTCTTGTCTGGCTTGAACAGCAATTGCAGGACCTTGCCGCGGAATGCCTCGGGCAGCTTGTGCGCCTTCAGTTGCGCTTCGTACTCGCCCTGCAGTTGCAACTGCTGCTTCTTGCGCTCCACCGCGGCCAGCGCGGCCTTGAGCTGGTCCTCGGGCGCGCGCAGATAGCGCCCGCGGCCCTTGCGGCGGAAGTAGACCGGATTGCCATGCAGCGCCATGGCGAGCGCCGCCTGCTGCACCGCGCCCGCATCCGCGCCATAGTATTCGGCCGCCAGTTCGGCAAAACCGAATTCATCGGGCGGCGCGCACTCCCAAAGGAAGTCGAGATCGATCTCGGCGGTCAGGTCGCCGGTTTGCCGCACCATTTCGATTGCCGACGGCTGGGCAAACTGCAGCAGCACGTCCTTGGACTTGACCTTGGTGCGCTTGCCCGCGGGCAACTCCACCTGGTAAGCCTCGCCCTGTTGGGAAAGGACGGTGCCGGCGCGAATTTCGCCGCCTTCTTCGAACAGCAACTGCATGGATCGGTACTTTCAGAAGTGCCGGGGCAGCGCCTGGGCGGTGCGCAGTAGCGCACGCGCAGGCGGCATGCCCCGGACGGATATTCGACCGTGGATGATACCGCACCACGCCGGGCGTCCGCCGACGCCCGGACGGATCAGAGCGACATGCCGCCGCTGGCCTCGATCGCGATGCCGTTGACGTAGCTGGCGTCGTCGCTGGCCAGGAAGGCGTAGATCGCGGCGATTTCCGACGGTTCGGCCAGGCGCCGCATCCAGCAATGTTCCTTCATGCCGTCGAGCACTTTCTCCGGCACGGTCTGCAGGATTTCCGTGTTGACGAATCCCGGGCACACCGCGTTCACGCGCACGCCCTTCGGACCCAGCTCGCGCGCCCAGGTCTTGGTGAAGCCGATCACGCCGAACTTGGTGGCCGCGTAGTTGGTCTGGCCGAAATTGCCATACAGCCCCACCACGCTCGACGCGTTCAGGATCACGCCGCCGCCCTGCTCGGCCATGATCGTGGCCACAGCCTGCGCGCAGTTGAAAACGCCCTTGAGGTTCACGTCGACCACGGCGTCGAACTGCGCCTCGGTCATCTTGACCAGGCGTGCATCCTTGGTGATGCCGGCGTTGTTGACCAGGATGTCGATCCGGGCATGGCGCGCCAGCGTGGCGGCCACCATCGCGTCGACTTCCTCGCGGCGCGTCACGTCGACCTTGTGTGCATCCACGCTCGCCCCACTGGCGGCCAGGCGGTCGGCGGCTTCGCGCACGCGCGCCTCGTTCACATCGCACAGGACCAGTTTTGCGCCTTCCGCGGCAAAACGTTGCGCTGTGGCAAATCCAATACCGGCTGCAGCGCCGGTGATGATGGCAACCCGTCCTTCCAATTTCATGATGCTTGTCTCAGTTCCTGCCTTGGCAGTGTGTTGTGGGTGTCGATACGGCGGGGCAGTCTGGTGCCGCCCGCGCCGGTGTTGGCTGGCGCAACCCGTTCCAGCAGGTCGGGAAGAAAGACCTCTGTCACGAGCATGGCGCCGCCGCCGCGCCGGAATACCGAACGCCGCGCGGGCAGCATCGGCACCGACGCCAGCGTCGGCAGCACCCGTTGCAGCGCCTGACGCAACGGGTGGTGTGGCGAGAGCCGCGCAAACTGGAACGGATCGCGTCGCACGCGCGGATCCACGAACAACGCGCCGCCGAGCGGCCGGTTGCCGAGGCCGCGCAGGAAGGGCCAGTCGCGCCGCGCGCGAAACGCATCGACGATGGTGTGCGCAAAAACTGCCGGCACATCGTCGCAAATCAGCAGCACTTCACGTGTGATGGCCGGTAGCGGCCGATCCAGGCCCAACGCCTGCCACTCGTCGGCGAACGGCACTTGCGGCGCCTGGGCCAGCCGTTCGACGCGGAAGCGCGACGAAGCCGACATCAGTCGCGCCGTAAGCGATCCCTCACCGGTCGCCCAACGTCGCTGGTTCAGTGGAATCGCCGCGTCGAACGGCAGATGCGCATGCCACGCCGCCCGCAGGCGCTGCAGTCCCGGCAATCCGGCCATCCGCTCGCTCATGACGGAAGCCGCCCGCCCGGTGTGTAGCCGCAAAAAGCCAGTACGTCGTCGACGTAGTCGTCGAATTCCGAGATGCCGTGATCGCTGCCTTCGATGATGCGGATGCGTGCGCCGGGGTAGGCGTCGACCATCTCGCGATAGTCGAGCACTTCGTCGCCGGTTGCCGCCAGCAGGTAATAGCGTTCCGGGCGCGTGATGGTATCCACGCGCAGGTCGAGCAGTTCCTGCAGATGTTCGGGCTTGACCACCACCGATCCGCCACCGTGATACAGCGGCTGCTCGCCGAGATATTTCTCAAGGTCGGTCCAGGGGTGGATCGCTGGATTGAGCAATACCGCGCGGCAGCCATGGCGTTCGGCCAGCCAACGCGCATAGAAGCCGCCCAGCGACGAGCCGACGATGGCGATATCGGTCTCCCCGCCGGCCTTTGCGCCGCGAATGGCCGCTTCGGCCTGGGCAATCGCCGCCGAAGGCGACACATTGAGCATCGGGCAGGCGAAGTACTTTTCGAGGCCCCAGCGACGCATGCGCTCCTGCACGAGCCGGGATTTCATCGACTGCGGCGAGGAGCGGAAACCGTGCAGGTACAGCAGCATGTCTGTTCCCGCCCGTTATGGCTTGCCGCCGATCGCGTCCAGCAATTTCTGATGCACGCCGCCGAAGCCGCCGTTGCTCATCACCAGGACGTGATCGCCCGGTCTGGCGGCGGCGGTCACGGCGTGCACCAGCGCATCGAGATCCTGGAATGCCGTGGCCTTGTCGCCCAGCGGCGCCAGCGCTTCGCCAAGGTTCCAGCCCAGCGCGTCCTTGCCCGCCGGCGCGCCGTAGCCGAACACCAGATCGGCGCCCTCCAGGCTGGCCGGCAACTGGGCGGCCATCACGCCAAGCTTCATGGTGTTCGAACGCGGTTCGAGCACCGCCAGAATGCGCGCATTGCCGACGCGGCGGCGCAGGCCGTCGAGCGTGGTCTGGATGGCGGTCGGATGGTGCGCAAAATCGTCATACACGGTCACGCCGTTGGCCACGCCGCGCACTTCCATGCGTCGCTTGACGTTGGCGAAACGCGCCAGCGATTCGATCGCCTGGGCCGGCGGCACGCCGACATGGCGCGCGGCGGCAATCGCGGCCAGCGCGTTCATGCGGTTGTGTGTGCCCTGCAGGTCCCACACCACGGTGCCCTGGACGGCCTCCTGGAAGTACACGTCGAACGCGTCCTTGCCTTCCGGCGCCGGCGTGCGGGCATCGCCTTCGCGCCAGTCGCCCACGCCGAACTGCTCGGCTTCGCTCCAGCAGCCGCGCTCCAGCACGCGGGCCAAGGCCGGCTCCATGCCGTTGACGACAAGACGCCCCTGCCCCGGCACGGTTCGCACCAGATGATGGAATTGGGTCTCGATCGCGGCCAGATCCGGGAAGATGTCGGCGTGATCGAATTCGAGGTTGTTCAGGATCGCGGTACGCGGACGATAGTGGACAAACTTGCTGCGCTTGTCGAAAAACGCCGTATCGTACTCATCGGCCTCAATGACAAAGAAGTCCGATTCGGTCAGCCGCGCGGAAATACCAAAATTCTGTGGCACCCCGCCCACCAGGAAGCCAGGGTTGTAGCCGGCGTCCTCGAGAATCCACGTCAGCATCGAGGTAGTGGTGGTCTTGCCATGGGTGCCCGCAACGGCGAGTGTCCACTTGCCGTTCAGCACATGCTCGCCCAGCCATTGCGGGCCGGACACGTACGGCAGGTTGCGGTTCAGGATCGCTTCCATCAGCGGATTGCCGCGCGACACGACATTGCCGATTACGAACAGATCCGGTTCGAGCGCCAGCTGAGCGGGGTCGAAGCCTTCGATCAGGTCGATACCTTGCGCTTCGAGCTGCGTGCTCATCGGCGGATAGACATTGGCATCGCAGCCGGTCACGCGGTGGCCGGCCTGACGGGCCAGAACCGCAAGGCCGCCCATGAACGTACCGCAGATACCGAGGATATGAATATGCATGGGAGCTTCGGGGGGAGACTTGAGGCCGCGGCGGGCGCGGCGCGAAATAAGGCTCCGATTGTACCCGCATGTCCCGTGCACGCCGCGCCCCTGGCCCCTCCGCGGGCTGCGTCGCCGCGCCGCACGGCGCGCAAACCAGGCATGCGGGTATCATCGGGCCATGTCCCGACGTATGCCTTCCGACCCCACCCGCCTGCGCGAAGAGATTGCCCAGGCCGCCGCCCGCATGATCGCCGAAGATGGCGCCGACTACGCCACGGCCAAGCGCAAGGCCGCCCGCCAGGTGCTGGGCGACATCCGCGTGGCCGGCGAGTGGCTGCCCGACAACGACATGATCGAAGACGAGGTGCGCGCCTACCAGGCGCTGTTCCAGAGCGAGCACCAGCCGCGCATCCTGGCGTTGCTGCGCCAGTTGGCCTTGCTGGCCATGGACGATCTGGCGGCCTACCGTCCGTATCTGGTCGGTGCCGTATTGAACGGCACCGCGTCCGAGCATTCCGACGTCTATCTTCAGTGTTTCTGCGATAGTCCCAAGGACGTTGCGCTGCATTTCCTGAATGCCGGCGTCGATTTCGACACGAGCGAAAGCCGCCACTTTGCCGGGCGCGCCGACGTCGAGACACTGAGCTTTCTGTGGCGCGGCCAATGGCCCGCATCGCGCGAGGCGCGGCAGCTTGCCGGCGAGGTGCGCAGCACGTTGGGGGCGCCGGTGGGCATCCACGTCGCGCTGTATGATGCCGACGACGAACGCGGCGCCGCCAGGGCAGACGCCACCGGCCGCCCGGCGCGCGCGGACCTCAAGGCGGTCCGCGCCCTGGTCGACGAGACCAACGCGGCGCAGTGAGCCGGCCTATCTATATAGAACTGTCACCATCGACTTCGAATATGACTGCATCCGCACCCCGCTCCATCCCGACGCGCCGTTCTTCCGTCATGCTGTGGATTCTCATCGCGATCGTCGCTGCGGCGGCGGGCGTTGTAGCCGCCAATTTCGTCCTCAAGCCCAAACAGGCGTCCGAGCACGCCGTCGAAGCGCTTTTTCAGGCAAAAATGCCCGATCCGGCGGGATCGGAGCTCGATCTGTCGAAATTTCGCGGCAAGACTCTGGTCGTCAATTTCTGGGCGCCGTGGTGCGGCCCCTGCGTGGAAGAGATGCCGGAACTGACGGCGCTGCACGCCGAGTACGCGCCACGCAATGTTGAGTTTGTCGGCATCGGCATCGATTCCGCCAGCAATATCCAGGAATTTCTCAAGAAAACCCCGGTGCAGTATCCGCTGGCGGTCGCCGGTTTTGCCGGCACCGAACTGTCCAAGAGCTTTGGCAACGCGCAGGGTGGCCTGCCCTACACGGTGGTCATTTCTCCTGATGGTGCGGTGAAATTCCGCAAGATGGGTCGGGTGCATGCCGACGAATTGCGCAAGGAATTGCCGGGCGCATAGGGCACCCCTTCTCGGCGGTCACAAACGACGCATATCTGCACCCAACTCGCGTACAAAAGCCACGATTTCGTTGCGAACTTGCAGACATACTGCGGTGTTTTGGGGTTTTGCGCCTGACTCATCACAGATCTAGCCGAATATGCCGATTTCCCGACATAAGACCTTGTATCGCGTGCTAGACAAATCCCTCTAAGCTACGGTAATCTCCGCGCAATTTCGTTGAAATGGTCGAGCCGCCGTGTCATCCACCCCTACCGTCAGCCGCTCCGCCCGCTACCGCAAAGTGCTGGTTCTGCATGGTCCGAACCTGAACCTGCTGGGTACGCGAGAGCCCCAGACCTACGGGCACACGACGCTTGCCGATATCGACGAAGCGCTGGCGAAACGCGCCGCCCTTGCGGGCATCGGGCTGGACACGTTCCAGTCCAATCACGAGGGCGCGCTGGTGGATCGCATTCACGCGGCGCGCACGGAAGGCGTGGACTTCATCGTCATCAATCCCGCCGCGTACACGCATACCAGCGTGGCGCTGCGCGATGCGCTGGCGGGTGTGGCCATTCCTTTTGTCGAAGTGCATTTGTCCAACGTGCATCGCCGCGAGCCGTTCCGTCATCACTCCTATTTCTCCGACCAGGCGATTGGCGTGATCTGCGGACTGGGATGGCAGGGATACCTGCTGGCGCTGGAATACGTGCTGGCACAGGAGCAGGACGCCCCGGCAGCTGGCGCCTGAGCCATTCATATAGAGATCGAGACAACGGGGCTTTGCCGCACAACGTGTGGCAGAACCAATCAATGACTGACCGCCGCCGTCCCTTCCCAACAAGGAAGTGACCGGACAACCCGATTCTGGAGGATAAGAAGATGGACCTGCGCAAGCTGAAGACGCTGATCGACCTGGTGGCCGAATCCGGCATTTCGGAACTCGAAGTGACCGAGGGCGACGGCAAGGTGAGGATCGTCAAGCAACCCCCGCAGGTCGTGGCCGCCCCGATGGCCATGCCGCAGATGCAAGCCATGCCCGTCGCGGGCGCGCCGGCCGCCGCCGCACCGGCTCCTGCCGCCGCCGAAGCCGCGCCGCAGTTGCCGGCCGGCCATATCGTGACCTCGCCGATGGTTGGCACGTTCTATCGCGCCCCGTCGCCGGGCGCCGCGCCGTTCGTCAACGTCGGCGACACCGTCAAGGAAGGCCAGACCGTCTGCATCATCGAAGCCATGAAGCTGCTCAACGAGATCGAGTGCGACAAGGCCGGTGTGATCAAGGAAATCCTCGTCGAAAACGGTCAGGCCGTGGAATACGGCCAACCGCTGTTCGTGATCGGCTAAGCCGGCGTGACCGGCTGACGCGGCGCATCGGCCCGATGGGCCACGCCGCATGCGTTGGTCCGGCCGCGCCAGCTGGCGCGCGCGGGCCCGCCCCTGTTCTCGCAGAGAGAGACCATGTTTGAAAAAATTCTGATCGCGAACCGCGGCGAAATCGCCCTTCGCATCCAGCGCGCCTGCCGCGAGCTGGGCATCAAGACCGTAGTGGTGTACTCGGAAGCCGACAAGGAAGCCAAGTACGTAAAGCTGGCCGATGAAGCCGTCTGCATCGGACCGGCTCCGTCGCCACTGTCATACCTGAACATGCCGGCCATCATCTCGGCGGCGGAAGTCACCGACGCGCAGGCAATCCACCCCGGCTACGGCTTCCTGTCGGAAAACGCCGATTTCGCCGAACGTGTCGAAAAATCCGGCTTCGTCTTCATCGGCCCGACCTCGGACAGCATCCGCCTGATGGGTGACAAGGTGTCCGCCAAGCAGGCCATGATCAAGTCCGGTGTGCCGTGCGTGCCGGGCTCGGAAGGCGCCCTGCCGGACGATCCGAAGGAAATCCTGGCCACCGCGCGCCGTGTGGGCTATCCGGTGATCATCAAGGCGGCCGGCGGCGGCGGCGGACGCGGCATGCGCGTGGTGCACACCGAGGCCGCGCTGATCAACGCCGTCAACATGACGCGCGAGGAAGCGGGCCGCGCCTTCGGCAATCCCGAGGTCTACATGGAGAAGTTCCTCGAGAACCCGCGCCATGTGGAAATCCAGATCCTGGCCGACCAGCACAGGCAAGCCATCTGGCTGGGCGAGCGCGATTGCTCGATGCAACGTCGTCACCAGAAGGTGATCGAGGAAGCGCCCGCGCCGCACATTCCGCGCCGCCTGATCGAGCGCATCGGCGACCGCTGCGCAGAGGCGTGCAAGAAGATCGGCTACCGTGGCGCCGGCACGTTCGAATTCCTGTACGAAAACAACGAGTTCTACTTCATCGAGATGAACACGCGCGTGCAGGTGGAGCACCCGGTCACCGAGATGATCACGGGCATCGATATCGTGCAGGAACAGATCCGCATCGCCTACGGCGAGAAGCTGCGCTTCCGCCAGAAGGACGTGGAACTGCGCGGCCACGCCATCGAATGCCGCATCAATGCCGAAGATCCGTTCAAGTTCACGCCTTCGCCGGGCCGCATCACTGCCTGGCACATGCCCGGCGGCCCCGGGGTGCGCGTCGACTCGCACGCGTATGATGGCTACTTCGTGCCGCCCAACTACGATTCGATGATCGGCAAGATCATCACGTACGGCGCCACGCGCGACCAGGCGATTGCCCGGATGCGCATTGCGCTGTCGGAAATGGTGGTCGACGGCATCCTGACCAACGTGCCGCTGCACCGCGATCTGATGCTCGACGCCAACTTCGTGGAAGGCGGCACCAGCATTCACTATCTTGAACACCGCTTGGCCCAGAAGGCCAACGCCCACGGCGAAAAGGCCTGAGGCGCGGCCATCCTGGCCGGCATGCAGTCATAAAGGATCCTCGTGGCTTTCCAGGAATGTGTGATCGAAATTGCGCAGGATCAGGCCGAAGCCTGGTCCGATGCATTGTTCGACCTCGGCGCGCTGTCGGTATCGGTGGAAGACGCCGACGCCGATACGCCTGACGAGCAACCGCTCTTTGGAGAGCCAGGACTGGAGCCCACCAAGCTCGCGTGGAACCGCTCGCGCGTGGTGGCCCTGTTCGACGAGGAAACCGACCCCGCGCTGGTGGTGCTGGCTGCGGCGAATGCGCTCGGCGTCGAGGCGCCGTCGTACACGTTGCGCGACGTGGCAGATCAGGATTGGGTGCGGCTGACGCAGTCCCAGTTCGAGCCGATCCGCATCGGCGAGAAGATCTGGGTCGTGCCTTCGTGGCACGACGCGCCCGACCCGGCCGCCGTGATTCTGGAACTCGATCCGGGCCTGGCCTTCGGCACCGGCAGCCACCCGACCACGCGCCTGTGCATGCAGTGGCTCGAACAGAACCTGCGCGCGGGCGAAACCGTGCTTGATTACGGCTGCGGGTCGGGCATCCTGGCTATCGTGGCGAAGAAGCTCGGCGCCGGCGATACCGTTGGCATCGACATCGACCCGAACGCGGTCGAAGCCTCGCGCTACAACGCCGAGCGCAATCGCGTGCAGGCCACCTTCGCGTTGCCTGAAGCAGTGTCCGACGCCAGTTATGACCTGGTTGTGGCCAACATCCTTTCCAATCCGCTCAAGCTCATGGCGGCGATGCTGTCGGCGCGCGTGCGTCCGGGTGGCCGCCTGATCCTTTCCGGGGTGCTTGAACGGCAGGCCGACGAAGTGGCGGCGGCATATGCGCCGTGGCTCGAAATGTCCGTCTGGCGCAGCGAGGAAGGCTGGGTCTGCCTGCACGGCACGCGCGCCGCATCCGACGATTTACCCGGCAACTCCGCCGCTCGCTCCTGATTGCTCACCATGGCCGCTGCCAAGCTCGTCACGCGCTGCCCGGCCTGCCGCACCGCGTTCCGGCTTGTCGCGGATCAGTTGCGGCTGCGCCAGGGATTGGTCCGTTGCGGACAATGCGACACCGTCTTTGACGCGCGCGAACATCTGATCGAAGTCCCCGCGCGGCCCGCACCCGCTGCATCGCCTACACCGGCTGCATCGCCCGTACCGGCCGCGCCGGCCGCGCAATTTGCTGCCAGTTCTGCGTCCGGTGCGCCTGTCGCGCCGCCGGCCCGCCCTGCATCCGCCTCTGTCAGCATCGCCGCCGCGCTGGCGCATGCCGAGCAGGCACAGGCGATGGCGCGCGCAAGGGAAGGCGAAGCGCCGTTCGATCCGGGGTTCGATCCGGGTTACGAAGTGCCCGCGCTCGACTCTCCGACCACGCTGATGTCGGATGCGGACGAGATCGCAGCCGCGGCACGGGCGCCGACGGCTGACGACGCGGCGCCATCGCACACCGAAACCACGAGTACGGAACACGCGCGCGACCACGGCCGCGCCGACGAAACCGCGCCGATTGAAACGCCGCGCCCGCCCACCGCCACGCCTCCGAGCGGGTTCAACGGCATGGCCGTCGACGTCGGTGCCGCGCATGCGATTCCTGCGCGCGACATCGACGCCCCGCAGCCGTCGGCCTCCGACACGACATCGACGGAATATTCCACGCCGGCTGTCGAGCCACGCGATACCGCAGCACCAGCCGCCGCCGAGGCGGACGACCAGGATTCGGTCTCGTCCGACGCGCATGCGGCCAATATCGGCGACGCAGCCGACGCAGACGAAGCGCCCGAGGCCGTTCCGCCGCCCGCGGCAGCCGATGCCGCGCCATCCGCATCGACGTCCTCCGCGCCGTGGCCGACACTCGACCACTCCGCGTTCGATGACGAGCCGGCGCGCCCGACCGGTCACTCGTCGCTGGATCCCGCCGCCGCATTTGCGCCCGCCACGCCCTCCGGTTTGCCGCCCGCCGGCGCTTATAGCGCAAAGCCGATTTGGCCGCCGTTGCAGACCGCGCAGCCCTCCGGCCAAGGCGCCGGCTTCCCGGCACTGGATGCAGAGCCGGCGAGCGAATCCGACATGGCGCGCGACACGGATGCACCTGTGCCGCCGCATGGCCACACGCCAACGGCAGGCGACGCGGCCGGCGCCGTCGGCGATGGCAACCCGGTCGACGATGTCGGCAATGTCGACCATCACGGCGCTGGCAACGGCATCGGCGATATCGAGCCAGCTGCACGCGCCGCCGATCCCGCCGATGCGGCGCCTTCGGCCCATCCATTTCCTGCCCCGGAGCCCGTGCGCAGCGCGAGCGGATTTCTGCGGGCCGCGGATCCCGCCGATCCCGAAGCCGAAGCGTGGGCTGCGCAGGCCAAGATGGGGCTCGAACAGGTGTCTGACGATGCGGATGAATTGCCGCGCGACGACGCGCGCGATCCCGGGGCGCGCGAATCCGCGATGCGACACTGGCTGCGCCGCGACACGTCGGCCACGGCCGCTACGGGCCCCGTGTTCGCCCCGGACTTCCTGCGCCATTCCCGCGGGCGCGCCGCACCGCGCACGGAGCGGAAATCCACGCCCTCGCCGGTCAGCAAGCGCACATGGATGCGTATCGCAGCCGTCGTGCTTGGCCTTGGCGTCATCGTGCAAGGCGTGTTTCTGGCGCGCAGCCAGGTCGCTGGCAGCCTGCCGGTGCTGCGTCCGGTACTTGAAGCCGCGTGCGCGCCGTTCGGCTGCGAAGTGCCGCCATGGCGCGACCTGGAATCGCTGCGTATCGACACCTCGCAGTTGCAAAAGCAGGACGAAGCCAGCGACGTCTATCAGCTCGCCGTCACGCTGCGCAACCAGGGACGCGCCACCACTGCGCTGCCCGCGATCGAGCTGGTGATGACCGACCTGCAGGACCAGTTGCTGCTGCGCCGCGTGCTGCAGCCTTCCGAATATCTCGAGCCGGTGCAGCGTGGATTCGCCGCCACCGGGCTGCGCGCGGGCAGCGAGCTACCGGTTCGGGTACGATTCCGGACGCAGCAGACGGTAGCGAACTACCGCGTGCTGATCTTCTACCCCTGAATTCCAACGCCCCCGCCACGCCGGCCGGCAATGCACCGGGCCGGGGTGCCGTATTTACTTTTCCTGACAGGAGAGACCATGAGCAATGTGACCCTCGGCGGCAACGCCATCGAAGTTGGCGGCAAGTTTCCCCAGGCTGGCGACAAGGCCCCGGCCTTCACGCTGGTCGGCAAGGACCTGAAGGACGTGTCGCTGGCCGATTTCGCGGGCAAGCGCAAGGTCCTGAACATCGTGCCGAGCCTGGACACGCCGGTGTGCCAGGCATCCGCGCGCAAGTTCAACGAAGCCGCCAGCAGCCTGGCCAACACCGTCGTGCTGACGATCTCGGCCGACCTGCCGTTCGCCATGGGCCGCTTCTGCACGGCTGAAGGGCTGACCAACGTGGTCACGCTGTCAACGATGCGCGGTGCCGAGTTCAAGAACGCCTACGGCGTCGATATCAAGAGCGGCCCGCTGGCGGGCGTTTGCGCACGCGCCGTGGTGGTGGTCGACGAGAACGACACCGTGAAGTACAGCGAACTGGTTCCGGAAATCAAGCAGGAACCGAACTACGACGCTGCCCTGGCCGCGCTCAAGTAATCTGTGCGGTAGCACACAGTCGTTGATGCGAATCCGCCCGTCACGCACGGGCGGAATTCTTTACCGTTTATGCAAATGGCCCAACGCCGGGCCACATGGAGAATCAATGTCCAGCCTGATCTGCGGCTCCGTCGCTTACGACACCATCATGACCTTCGACGGGCGCTTCCGTGAACACATCCTGCCGGACCAGATCCACATGCTGAACGTGTCGTTCCTGGTTCCCGGCATGCGGCGCGAATACGGCGGCTGCGCCGGCAATATTGCCTACACCCTCAAGATGCTGGGCGGCGATCCGGTTGTAATGGCCACCGTCGGTCAGGACGCGGGACCGTATCTGCAATATCTGCGCGACCTCGGCATCGGCACCGACCACATCCGCACGCTGCCGGACACGTTCACCGCGCAGGCCATGATCACCACTGATCTGGACAACAACCAGATCACCGCATTCCACCCGGGCGCGATGGGCCAATCGCAACTGAACAGCGTGCAGGATGCGCTCGGCGCGGGCAAGCGTCCGGCGCTTGGCATCGTCGCGCCGGACAGCCGCGAAGGCATGCTGCACCATGCACAGCAGTTTGCCGAAGCCGGCATTCCGTTCATCTTCGATCTTGGCCAGGCGATGCCGCTGTTCAACGGCGAGGACCTGCGCCAGTTCGTTGAACTCGCCAGTTACGTGACGGTCAATGACTACGAAGCGCAGGTCATGCTGTCGCGCACCGCGTGGACCAGCGCCGAGGTTGCCGCCAAGGTCCGCGCCTTCATCGTCACGCACGGCGAGCGCGGCGCCAGCATCTTCGCGGATGGCCAGCAGTTTGCGATTCCTGCGGTGCAGGCCGAACGCGTGGTCGATCCCACCGGTTGCGGCGACGCCTTCCGCGGCGGCCTGCTCTACGGCATCGAAAACGGACTGGACTGGGAAACCACTGGCCGACTCGCTTCGTTGATGGGCGCGCTCAAGATCGCCCAGCAAGGCCCGCAGAATCACTGGGTCTCGCGCGACGAAATCGGCAATCGTTTCGAGTCCGCTTTCGGATACCGATACGCCTAAGATAAAACGGTGCACCGCGCGCACCGAAATTCGATGAACCGCGCGGCATTCAGACGGGAGTTGCCATGAATCAGATCCTTCGACTTAGCGGCGCAGCGGTGCTGGCTACCGCGGCCCTGGTGACCGGCTGCGCCAACTACTCCAATTCAAACAGCGTCTATTCGCCGGGACAGGCACAGCGCGAGCAGGTGGTGCGCTTTGGCGTGGTGGAGGGTGTACGTGAAGTGATGATCCAGGGCGGCTCGACCGGCGCCGGGACCATCGCAGGTGGTGCCATCGGCGGCGTGGCGGCCGGCAGCACCATCGGCAGCGGCGGTGGATCGGTCGCAGCCGGGCTGCTGGGCGCCGTGCTCGGCGGCATCGCCGGCAGCGCGGCTGAAAACCGTCTGACGCAGCGACGCGGCCTGGAAATCACCGTGCGCCTGGAAGACGGCGACATGCGGGCTATCACGCAGGAAGCCGACGAGGTGTTCCGCCCTGGCGACCGGGTGCGTCTGCTGTCCTCGGGCGGGACGACGCGCGTCACACACTGATCGCGACATGACAAAGCTGTCATGAAGAACGCCGCGAGCCCCTGGGCCGCGGCGTTCTGCTTTGTGCCCTTGCCAATCGGCCTGCGCCCTCCTGCCGTTGCCCTTGCGCCGATACCTTGCTGCACGCTCCCTTCTTCTGCCTGCTTTCTTTCGCCTACCCTCGGCCGCCTGAGCCTTCCGCCATCGCCCAGCCGCTTCGCCAGAGCACGCGCCCACGCGCTGCCGATGCCGATGCCGATGCCGATGCCGATGCCGATGCCGATGCCGATGCCGATGCCGATGCCGATGCCGATGCCGAAAGCATCCAATGCTGACTGACCAATAAAAAACCCGCCGGGCACGGTGGCCATCGGCGGGTTGGCAAGACTCGCTGTCTTGCGGACCGGATACGAGGTATCCGGTCAGTGCGGCACGCGATGCGTGCCCAGGCATTTCCCAGTTGTCATCGCTCGCACGAGGCGAGTCAATTACGGACGGTTGCCCGTCGGGAACGGCCAGGCCGCAGCCGGGTTCAGCGCGGTCTTTGCAGCAGCGGCAGGCGCAACGGCAGGCGCAGCAGCAGGCTTGGCAGCCTTCTTCGCAGCCGGCTTCTTCGCAGCGGCAGGCTTGGCGGCCTTCTTCGCGGCAGGCTTCTTGGCAGCGGCCTTCTTGGCAGCCGGCTTCTTGGCGGCTACTTTCTTGGCTGCGGCCTTCTTGGCCGGTGCTGCCTTCTTGGCGGCGACCTTCTTGGTTGCGACCTTCTTGGCAGCAACCTTCTTCACTGCAGCCTTCTTGGCCGGTGCCGCCTTCTTGGCGACGGCCTTCTTGGCGGCGACCTTCTTGGTTGCAACCTTCTTCGCGGCTACCTTCTTGGCGGCCGGCTTCTTGGCGGCGACCTTCTTGGCAGCTACCTTCTTCGTTGCGACCTTCTTGGCAGCAGCCTTCTTGGCGGCCGGGGCAGCCTTCTTGGCGGCGACCTTCTTCACAGCAGCCTTCTTGGCGGCCGGCTTGGCGGCCTTCTTAGCCGCCGGCTTTTTCTTTGCAGCAGTTGCCATGGATAACTCCTTCACTAGCGTGAAATATCGAATGACCTAAATGGACGACCCGACCGACCCGAGGCGCGTTTGCCGCGAACCCCAATCGAGCGAGCGATTCATCGGCGCACGACTCAACTCAGACCGCACGCTAATGAATTCGGTGACAGGGAAACCGCCGTGGATGACGTCGCACAGCGCGGTACTTTCACCGCGGCCCGAAATCCGCGCGCCAGCTTCGAAGCCAGCGTGCAGGCGGATTTCCGGGGCAGGCGGTGCCCTGAAATATTCGATTGGCCCGCGCCGGCCGTTGTGTCGGCGCGCGGCCAGGAAAGAGGAGATATCGGTCAGCAGGCCTGCAGCGCGGGCATGGCCTCGCGCGCTGCAGACAGCAATCATCAAGGGGTAGTTCGCCCATCCCGAGACAGGGCTACAGGAGACTGCACGCGTTGTAAGAAGCCGGATCGGCTCGGTCTGCGTCAAAGTTCTAGTGCTCCTCGGCTACCCGCATTCACTTGCATCAACGCATCGCAATCATCGCGACGTCTTGCTTGCTGGCGACGCCACGCATCGTTGGTGTCGATGCAATGAAGTGAGACTCTTGTCAAGGCGAATCATAATTCGTTTGTTCGATGATGTTAAGAAAAAAGTGCAAAAAAACTTGCGCGCAAGAACGAATCGATCTACTCCGCGCAGACACCTCGATGCCAACACCATCGACACACATGTTGATCTCGACTTTCGTCTCGCCAACGAAGTTCCATCGCGATCGAATTTGGCGGGTCGCGATGGACCGTATCGCGTCGCGCATCGACTGATTTTCGGTCACGCTCGCGCAGCGCGTTCAACCTCTCCATCGCTATTGCGCAACGGCTTTCGAAGCGTCCGCGCAAACCTGACGATCGTCTCGAAACCCGCATGAACATTGGCTTTGCGCGAGCGCACCGAGGCTTCGTCGCAGCGCGTCGCACCGCTGCAAACATTCGTCGCACGCGATTGCAGACACTGCAGCTGCACCACGTGCGAGGAGCGCGTCGTCGTCGCATCGCAACGCGTGCGCGACCATCGCGCGATGCGTGTGTCGGACCTCGCGCGCATCGATCGGACAGTTGCGCGAGTACGACGAAAGAGTGATGCGTCGATGCAACGGTTTGCCAAGTCGATCGTGCTTCGCGATGGTCATCCGACGCGTTCACCAACTCGAAACGATGTGAATCGCATCGATGACGATGGTCGTCGCGCGTTCGAATCGGACCCAATCGTGCGTGCCAGGATGCGCGTGGTTCGTGCCGCGCCGTGCGTCGCGCCCGGAGCATGACGCGCGCGGTGGCGAGATCGAATCGCATGCCGTGCCCGCCCGCGCTACGCAAGAATGTCGGCTGCGAGGTCAGACATCGCCCCACATCGGCGCGATGCTTTCGCGTCCGGGTTCGCCGACGTGCCATAGCCGTCGATGTTCGTCGGCACGCGTCGTGCGCGTGCGCATTCTGGCGCGCATCTCGGACGCGCACATTGCTCGCGTATCGGCAACGAGTCGGCGCGTATCCGGGTTCCTACCGACATCGGCGCGCGCTGTGCACGCGCTCCTGATTGGCGGCTCCGACGCGGCCGCTGTTGCGCCAGTGCGCCAATGCGCGGCTCGCTAGAGGAATGTCTCGGGTATGACATCCGCCCGCGTTTTGTTGCGCAACAGAATCCCGCCGCACCGCAGCCAGCGGTCGATTCCGGCCAGCGCCCCGGCGTGCTTTGGTGCGTACGCAAACGGATGTTGGAGATTGCGGCGCGGGATGGCCCACAGTAGATTGGCGGCGCGGTGCTGCTGCCGGCCGGGCGGCGATGCGCGCGGCGATCGTCGCCCACCATCGTCGGTCGTGTGCGGATATCCTGCACGACTTACGTGTACGACTTGCAAGACGGCCATCGCCGTACCATCCGGCAAGAGCACTCCGCGACCGGCATTGTGCCGTCGCGAAACCGAACTGGAGATTTCCATGCGCATGACCGCCCCCCGCGCCTTCGTCCGGGCGACCGCCCTCGCCGCCACCTTCGTAACGATGATGACCGCCAGTGCCGTGGCGTTGGCGCAATCGACCCCCGCCGGCACCTGGCACACCATCGACGACGCCACCGGCAAGCCGCGCGGCGTGATCGAGATTGCGGAGAAGGACGGCGTGTACAGCGGCAAGCTCGTGAAGAGCCTCGTGCCGTCTGAGGGGCCGCCGAAGGTGTGCGACAAGTGCACCGACTCGCGCAAGGACCAGCCCATCATCGGCATGACGCTGCTGACCGGCTTGCGCAAGACCGGAGACAACGAGTGGAGCGGCGGCGAGATCCTCGATCCCGAAAGCGGCAAGCTTTACAAATGCAAGATGTCGCTTGCCGACGACGGCAAGAAGCTCAACGTGCGCGGCTTCATCGGCATCAGCCTGATCGGTCGGACGCAGACCTGGGTGCGTCAGCAGTGACCCACGAAGATGTTGCCGATCGCTTGCCACCACGCGTCTTGCAAGCGAAGCGGCGACAGCCATCGGCGGCGCTTAAGGCAACTGACAGGTTCCTTCGGTAAGATCGGCATCCCGAGCCTCACAACAACTACCGGAGACTGACTCATGCGCACATCCGTTCGCCGCCGCAAGCTGGCCCTCGCACTGGCCGCCGCCCCGCTGTTTGTCACCACGGCCCACGCGGCCGATGCGTGGCCAAACCATGTCATCAAGTTCGTCGTGCCGTTCACCGCGGGCGGCGCCAACGACCTCGTGGCGCGTGCTGGCGCCGACGCCGTCAGCAAGCGCATCGGCCAGCCTGTGGTCATCGAAAATCGTCCCGGCGCGGGCGGCATCGTCGGTGCGGATTACGTGGCCAAGAGCAAGCCCGATGGGTACACGTTTCTGGTGGGCGCCGTGGGTACCGTGACCAACGGCCTGATTCGCACCAAGATGCCGTACCAGCCCGACGACCTGGTGCCGGTGGGGCTGATCGCGGTCAGCCCTTCGGTGATCGTGGCATCGCCTTCGCTGCCGGTGAACAACGTCAAGGAACTGATCGAGTATTCGAAGAAGCAAGGCGGCGTGCCGTTTGCCACCGCAGGCAGCGGCAGCACGCCCCACTTCGTTGAAGAGATGCTCAAGGAGAAAGGTGCGGACCTGACCGTGGTGCCGTACAAGAGCGGTTCGGAGAGCATCACCGCGGTGATCGGCGGCCAGGTGGCTGCCACGTCGGAAGCGTCGATCGTCGTGCTGCCGCAAATCAAGGCAGGCAAGCTCAAGGCGCTGGGCGCGACGTGGGACAAGCACATGCCCGCGGCGCCGAATATCCCAACCACCGCCGAGCAAGGTTTGCCGGAAGTGCGCATCGGCCATTGGGCCGGCATTTTCGCGCCGAAGGGCACCGACCCCGCGATCATCAAGCGCATGAATGCCGAGCTGACTGCGGGCATGCAGAATGCGGAAATTCGTGAGCGCCTGATCCAGAACGGCATCGAGCCGGCGGGTGGTTCCGTGGAGAGCTTTGTTGCGTTCATCAAGAGCGAACGCGAACGGCTCGGACGTATTGCCAAGAACGCCCACATGACCGCCGAGTAACCGATCCGTGAGCAAATAAAAATAAAGTCTGTTATCCGAATGTATTGCCCGACGGCCCGCGACATGCGGGCCGTTTCTTTTGCGCAAACCGCCTAATGCGTCGAATACGCCATAAGAAATATCAGATCGCGCAGAATTCGGCCCTCATATGTATTTTGAATAAGTCATTCGACATCCAGATGTGTTGTCTGTGAACGCCAAACAACGCAATTGCAACGAGAATCGTTCGTATTTATATTCCCGAATCGCCCGCATATATGCCCCGGATATCGAGCCGGTAAGGGCCCGGCCACACGGGGCGAACTGGACTCGAGAATGAATCGTCGCACCCCCGGACTGACCCCTGTTGCCGCTGCGCTCGTCGCGTTGTTTGCAGCGCCCTCGGCATTCGCCCAAGCGGCGCCCGCGCCCGCATCACAGACGCCCGTAGCGGCGGCCCAGGCAGCCACGCCGAAAGGCGAAACCGCGCCGGTGACGCTGCGCGAGATCACCGTCCAGGGCGCGGCGTCGCGCGACGATTTCAACCCGTCAGGCAGCCAGTTGTCGAAATTGCCTGCCGACCTGCGCGACGTGCCGCAATCGGTCACGATCGTCAATCGCGCGCTGATGGAATCGCAAGGCGTCAGTTCGCTGGCCGATGCGCTGCGCAACGTGCCGGGCATCACCATCGGCGGCGCGGAAGGCGGCCAGATCGGCAACAACATCAACCTGAACGGCTTTTCGGCGCGCACCGACATCTATCTCGATGGCTTTCGCGATCGCGGCCAGTACTATCGCGACACCTTTGCGCTCGATCAGGTGGAAGTGCTGATGGGCCCCTCGTCGATGCTGTTCGGCCGGGGCTCCACGGGCGGCGTGATCAATCAGGTCAGCAAGAAGCCGCAGTTGAAGGCCGCCACGGAGGTGACAGGTTCGGTTACGACCAACGGTCTGGTGCGCGCCACCGCGGATGTCAACACGCCGACTGGCGATACCTCTGCATTCCGCATCTCGGCCATGGCGCAGGACGGCAAGCCGAGCACGCGCGACGAAATGACGGTGCAGGATTTCGGCATCGCGCCGTCGTGGCGCTATGGCATCGGCACCTCGACCGAAATCACGTTGTCGGCGTTGCTCCAGCACAACGAAGACATGCCCGACTATGGCCTGCCAGCGATCAACGGGCACCCGGTCAATGTCGATCGCAACACCTACTATGGGTTCAACAATGACCGTACACGCCAGAACATTGCGTCGCTGTCGGCCGGGGTCGATCACAAGTTCTCGCCCAACCTGCGCCTGCGAAACGTCACCGCGTTCAACTATGTGGAAACCGATGCGCGCGAGACGGCTCCGAACGCCGTGGGCACGATCAATGCGGCGGGCGCATTCACAGCATTGACCACCACCAATCTGCCGCTGTCGCAGCTCTATGTGCGCCAGCAGAGTCACGATCGCAACATTCGCGACTATTCGATCTTCAACCAGACCGAGTTGACCGCGAAATTCGACACCGGTCCGATCAAGCACACGCTGTTGACGGGCCTGGAGTTTGGCCATGACGGCTACAACAACCAGAACTACTACCGCAACGGCAGTTGCGGCACCACGCCGCTGAATCCGACGGGCACCACAGCCGGCTACGTCGCCTGCACGCCAGTGGTGGATCCGGTCTATCGCGACTCGCCGGGCAGCGTGGCTACCAGCACTGGAAATCTCCAGGGCGGATCGGCCAATACGGTGGCGGTGTACGCCAACGACTCGATCGAATTTACGAAACAGTGGAAGGCAGTGGCGGGGCTGCGTTACGACAAGTACATCGCCAGCATCAGCAACTCGATCAACGCGGGCAATACCGCCGGCAACACCGCGCTGGCCAACGCCAATCAGTCGGTCAACTTCACGAGCGTGCGGCTGGGTGGCATCTGGCAGCCGTCCGAGCAGCAGTCTTACTACATCTCGTACGGCACATCTTTCAATCCGTCGCTCGAACAGCTGGTGGGCACGGTGGGACAGCAATCGCTGGATCCCGAAAAGAACAAGTCGTACGAGGCTGGCGGCAAGTGGGATGTGATGGATGGCAACCTGTCGCTGACATCGGCGGTCTTCCGCATCACCAAGGACAATGCGCGCAGCCAGATCGACGCCACCACCTACGCGCTGACCGGCAAGATCCAGGTGGATGGCTTCCGCGCCGGCGTGACCGGCCGCATCACGCCAAAGTGGCAGGTGTTTGCCGGCTACACGTATCTCGACGCCGTGATCAAAAACGGCATTGCGGCAAACACGCAAGACAAGGTACCGACCAATACGCCGAAGCACACCGCCACGGCCTGGACCAGCTACCGCGTCATGCCGGACTGGGAAATTGGCGGCGGCGCGTTCTATATGTCACAACGCTATGCCAACAATACCAATACGGTGCAGGTGGGAGGATTTGTGCGCTGGGACGGCATGATTGCCTACCATCAGCCAAAGTACGATGTGCGCCTGAATCTGTTCAACATCTTCGACAAGAAGTATTACGATGCGCTGATTCAGTCGGACGGCGGCCGTTCGGTGCCCGGTACGGGCCGCACCGCCATGCTGTCGTTCGCTTATCGCATGTAAGGCCCCGGCGCCGCGCTGCTCGCGCAGGTCGCGTTCGCCGGCGGTCCCAACCGGATTCCCGCATGCTGGTTCGTATTCCGAAAGTTCTCGACGCCGCGCAACTGGCGACCGTGGTGCAACAGCTCGAGCACGCTGGCGATGCCTGGGTGGACGGCCGCGTTTCGGCTGGCTACTCCGGCGCGCCGGTCAAGTTCAATCAGCAGATCGACGAGCGGTCCGAGGTTGCGGCGCAATGCCAGCACCTGATCCTTGCCGCGCTGGAACGGCATCCACTATTTATTAGTGCAACGCTGCCGAACATCGTCTATCCGCCGATGTTCAACCGCTATGGCGCCGGCATGACGTTCGGCGCGCATGTCGATGGAGGCGTACGCATTCATCCGCACAATGGCCGCAAGCTGCGCACCGATGTCTCGGCAACGTTGTTCCTGTCAGACCCGGCCAGTTACGACGGCGGCGAATTGCAGGTGGAAGACACCTACGGCGTGCACGCGGTGAAGCTGGCCGCCGGCGACATGATCGTTTATCCCGCCACCAGTCTGCATCAGGTGACGCCGATCACGCGCGGCACGCGCCTGGCCAGTTTTTTCTGGATCCAGAGCCTGATTCGCGATGACGGCCAGCGCGCGCTGCTGTTCGACATGGACAACGCCATCCAGACGCTAAACCAGACCAACGCCGACGAGCGCGCCCGCCGCAGTCTGATTGGCTGCTATCACAACCTGCTGCGCCAGTGGAGCGAGACCTGAGCCGAGCTCCGCAGGCGCCATCGCCGGTCGACAGCAGGTTGGCCGGCGCAGCCTCAGCCAAATTGCTCCGTCAGCGCCTGGCGGGCCTGGCCGATGAAATCGCTCTCGCCAGCTCGCGCGCCTAATAGATAGAACTCGGCCGACGGCAACGCAGGCAACTTCCAGCGCGCGACGGCTGCCGCATCGATCGGCGTCACGCCCGGGCCGATTGCCGACGCATTCAGGCACGACACGCCAAGCCCGGCGGCCAGCGCCAGATGCAAACCCGCCACGCCCGACGCCGAATGCGCGATCTCGAATTCGCGTTTGCGGCGCATCAGCAGTTGCACCACAAACTGATGCATCGAACAGGTGTCCGGCAACAGCACCAGCGGCAGGACATCTTGCGGCGCATCGGCCAGCTCCGGCGCGGCCACCCACGCCAGCGCTTCCCGCCGCAGCACGACACCGCGGCGCGCGGTCGTCGCCTTGTCGCCACCGCGCATACCGATCAGCCGCATGCTCAACCCGATGTCGAATGCATCCATGTCCGCAGCCGCTTCGATGGCGGCGCTCTTCATGACCGTCACATGGAGTTTCAAATATGGATATCTGTCGCGCAGGCGTCGCAGCATGCCAGCAATTTCGCCGGGACGGAAATAGTCGGTCACCGCGAGACGCAGTTCGCCATCGAGCGATTGCCCGCGCAGTTCGGCCATGGCCAGCGCGTTCAACGACAGGATGCGCCGCGCATAGTCGAGCAACCGCGCCCCGGCAGGCGTCAGCGCTGCGCCCTTCTTCCCACGCGTGAGCAACGGCACGCCGGCACGCTCTTCCAGCTTGCGGAGTTGTTCGCTGACTGACGACTGGGACAGGAACAAGCGCGGCGCCGCGGCCGACAGGCTTCCGCTGTCCGCCACCGCCACGAACGTTTTGAGCTGGTCGGTTTCGAATGTGCGCATCGTTTTTTCCATCGGATTCACCGATGGATCATATCGTATATTCCCGCTTTTCCGATATCAAGACGCGGCCTACCATGACATCACCGCAGCACCAAGACGCTGCAAATCGAAACAGATCAAGGAGCCTGTCATGCCCCACGTCACCCTGCAAATTTCCGGCCATCCCGATACCGAACTGATGCATCGCGCCGTCGCCGCGGTGGGCGATCTGACCCAGCGTGTGCTGGGCAAGGACGCGCCGGTGATCGCCACCACGATTACGTTCATTCCGCGCGAGCAATGGTTTATCGGCGGGAAGCCGCTGTCCGAGCACCGCACGGGGCGCAACGCGTTTCAACTGGATATCAGCGTCACCGACGAGACGAACACCAAGGCAGAAAAAGCCGCGTTTCTTCAGCAGGCGTTTGAGGCATTGTCGGAAGTGATCGGCGATGTCAACGAAGTGTCTTACATCCACGTGATCGATGCGCGTGCGGCGGCCTATGGTTATGGCGGCAAATCGCAGGAATTCCGCCACCAGCATCGCTAATCCGCGTCCGGTTGTTCAGCGCGGTTAAAAGTGTCGTGCGGGTAGCGGGCTTGTACTGCTTCGCGATGTTCACTAGTGTGAAGGGCTGCAATTCCTTCCGGAGACATCGCATGAAGTACGTCACGCTGCCCGGCGGCGAGCAAGTTCCCGCGCTGGGCATGGGCACCTGGAACATAGGGGACCGCGCTGGCACGCGCGCCGAAGAATTGGCCACGCTGCAATTGGGTCTGGAGATGGGCTTGCGGTTGATCGATACCGCCGAAATGTACGGCGAAGGGTTGTCCGAATCGCTTATCGGTGAGGCCATCGCCGGACGCCGCGACGACGCATTTCTGGTCAGCAAGGTGTATCCGCACAACGCCAGCCGCAAGGGCGCCGTTGCCGCATGCGAGCGCAGTCTGCGCAGGCTCGGCACCGATCATCTGGACATGTACCTGCTGCACTGGCGCGGCGACGTGCCGTTCGAGGAGACCATCGAGGCGTTTCTCGCGCTGCAACAGGCGGGCAAGATCCGTCATTTCGGCGTCAGCAATCTCGATCGGGCCGACATGGAGGAATTCTGGGACGCGCCCGGCGGCGACGGCGTGGCCGTGAACCAGTTGCTATACAACCTCGGCCGCCGCGGCATCGAGTTCGATCTGCTGCCATGGTTGCGTGAACGCAACGTCCCGATCATGGCCTATTCGCCGATCGAACAGGCGCGGCTCCTGCGCAACAACGGCCTGCAGCGCTTTGCCGCTGCGCACGACATGACGGCGGCTCAGGCCGCACTGGCCTGGCTGCTCTCTTTCGATGACGTCATCGCGATCCCGAAGACCAGCCACCGAGATCGCCTGCGCGAGAATTTTGACGCGCTGACGATCGACCTGACGCCCGAACAAATGGCCGAACTGGACAAGATCTTTCCGCCGCCCCGGCACGCCCAACCGCTGGCAATGCTCTGAGCAGCGGCACTCTGAACGCAGCGGCATCTCCTGGCTTGCGACCCAGGCGCGCGACGCGGCGGGCTTGGCGCCGGCGCGCGGCGACACTCAACGCTGGCCGGCCTTGTATCGTTCGACTTCGACGTAGCGCGTGAGGTAAGTGCGCGCTTTTTCCCTGGTATCGGTGGTAACGCGGTCGGCCGCCTGCCGCGCACTGGTCTGGCCATGGGCCGTGCTCATCTGCGCTGACAGATAGGAATGGAAGGCGTCGTGCATGACCTTGAGCTGGTCCTTGCACGCATCGATGGCGCCGGCTGCCACGTCCTTGGGTGTACCCTTGCCCCGGGCGCCGTCGTCTGCCTTTTGTTGCACGCAGTCCATGTACTTCGCGCGCTCGGCTTGCCAGCCGGCGTTCATTTGCGCCACTTCCTGCTTGGCTTCGGGAGTCTCCACGCTCGGCGCACTTGAGCAGGCGGCCAGCATCAGCGTGGCCAGCGAAAGCGCGGCAACACCCAGGCCGGCGCGGCGTTGGGATTGGCGCTGCGGCGCAGCAATATTGCTCAGGGCGTTTTGGAAATCGGCGTGGCCGGCGGAAATGGCGGGGGGCGCGGATATTTTTTGCATGCTGCACAGACACAGACGTTTTAAGCGGGTTCCGGCAATGGTAGGGCGGATTTGCAAGAAAGTATGACGATGCCATGTCAGAGACTCGCCCGGTCCGTGTCAGACAACTTCGCATTGGCGGATGTGCTCTGCGCGCCTATGCTGTAGAGGCGGTTGCAACACATGACACCCTCCTGGAGGAAACAATGAAACGACGAACCTTCCTGTCCGCTGGTAGTGCTGGTCTTGTCGGCCTGACGGGCCTTTCCCTGGGCGCCATGTCGCTCGCCGGCTGTAGCGTGACCGGGCCGAAAGACTCCGGCGATGCCGCATCCAAGCGCCGCGAAATCGACACCGGCGCCACCGACACGCTGAACCGACTGTATGCCACTGCCAAGGGCGCGCGAGACCTGGGTGCCAAGGCCAAGGGCATCCTGATCTTCCCGAAACTGCTCTCCGCCGGCTTTATCGTCGGTGGCGAATACGGCGACGGCGTGTTGCGCTCCGGCGGCGCGGATCGCGGCTATTACCGTGCGATCTCCGGGTCGGTGGGCTGGCAGATCGGCGCACAGTCCAAGGCTTTCGTCCTGATGTTCATGACGCAGGAAGCCTACGACAAGTTCGTGCGCAGCAGCGGCTGGCAAGTGGGCGCCGACGCGACGGTAGCGCTGGCGACCATCGGCGCAAACGGGCAGATCGACACCAACACGGCGCAGCAACCGATCATCGGCTTTGCGATGACCAACGCCGGGCTGATGGCGGGCCTGAGCCTGGAAGGCACCAAGATCTCGAAGCTCGATATCTGAAGACCCTGCGCCGCGGCGGCATCGGCGGCGCATCTCATGCAGTGCCCATGGCGCGGAATTTCCTGTTCCCGCGCCATGGGCATTTTTTTTCGTCGCGGTAGCCGCGCACGTTGACCCGTTAGAATTCGTCCCTCTCACAATTTTCCAATCCGTACGCGAGGCCGAATTCTCATGTGGTTCAAGAATCTCCAGATTCATCGTTTCTCCGCCCCGTGGACGTTAAGCGCCGACGACGTCGAGGCCTGCCTGGCCAAGCACGCGTTCTATCCCGGCACCAGCCTCGAAATGCAAACGCAGGGCTGGGCATCGCCGCGTGACAACGATCGTCTGGTGCATTGCGTCAATCGCCAGATGCTGCTGGTGCTGCGCACCGAGAAGAAGCTGCTGCCCGCCACAGTGGTCAACCAGGTCACCAAGGCCCGCGCCGCCGAGCTGGAAGAGCAGCAGGGATTCAAGCCGGGCCGCAAGCAGTTGAAGGAACTCAAGGAGCAGATCACCGAGGAACTGCTGCCGCGCGCCTTCAGCATTCGCCGCGACACGCGGGTCTGGATCGACCCGACCAATGGCTGGCTTGCCATCGACGCGGCAGGCACGGCAAAGGCCGACGAAGTGCGCGGCATGCTGTTCAAGGCCATCGATCCGCTGCCGGTCGTAGGCCTGCAAGTCAACCTGTCGCCCGTGGCGGCGATGACCGAGTGGCTTGCCACCGATACCGCGCCGGCCGGTTTTACGGTCGACCAGGAAATCGAACTGCAGTCCAGCAGCGAAAGCAAGGCGACGGTGCGCTATGTGCGCCACCCGCTCGATCCCGAAGACCTGCGCCGCCACATTGCCGCCGGCAAGCGCTGCACGCGTCTGGCGATGACTTGGAACGACCGCGTTTCGTTCGTGCTCACCGACGCCCTGGCGGTCAAGCGCGTGAACCCGCTCGACGTGATCAAGGAGCAGGCGGACGCCACGCTTCACGACGAGGACGAGCGCTTCGACGCCGACTTTGCGCTGATGGCCGGCGAACTGGCTGGCCTGCTGAGCGACCTGACGGAAGCCCTGGGCGGCGAGCGCAAGGCCGAATCGGCATCGGCGCCAGCCGACGTACGCAAGGCCGCCTGATCCGGCCAGCCGCCCCGCCCCGGACGCCCCGCCACCGGAGGCACGCGGGCGTGGGCGGTCCGCGATCACGGCGCCCCCAGCGTCAGGACCACCCGCCGCTCGGGTGCCTGCGCCAGTCCCCACGCACTCTCCACGTCGGCCATCGCCATTTGCTCGGTGTCGACGGCAAGCTCGCCGTCGCGCATGCAGCCGAGAATTTCTTCGACCAGCAGCATCAGGTCTTCGGCCGGGGGATGATTGGCCGGTCCGCAGCCGATCAGTGTCACGCGCGAATCGCGCAATGCCGTGGGCGCCATGATCAGGCTGCCAGCCGAGCGGTCTACCACCGACACGATCCGGACGCCGCGATCGTTGCCGTACATCGGAATGCCATCGGTCTGGATCAGCGCCGATAGCAATAGCTCCAGCGTCTTGCCCCAGACCAGATCGACCACCACGTCGATTCCGTCGTCGGCGTAGGTGGCAAAGGTGTGCTGCAACACGCTGGGCGGCTGGGCGAGGTCGATCAGCGCATCGGCGCCGAGTGCGGTCAGCATGTCGATGCGATGCCCGGCTGCAATCACCCGTCCCGCGCCTTGCAGCCGCGCCGCCTGAACGGCCAGCCGCCCGACCAGCCCCGAGGCACCCAGCACCAGCACGGTTTCTCCGGGATACAGGTCGGCGCGCATGGCCAGCGGCAGCCAGGCCGTCATCGCCGGGCCGACCAGCGCCGCCGCCATGGCCGAATCGACGCCGTCCGGCACGGGCACTACCCATTCCGCGGGCACGTACTCGGCCATCGATCCGAACGGACTGCGCGCGGCCCGGAAGTAGACGCGCTGGCCGCCCTGCCGGACATTCTGCCGGCCGGTGTGCGGGACGTCCGCCAGCCACCCCACGCCGTCACGGCCGCAGATGTATGGCAGTTCGCGCGGCATGTGCGCGTGGCAGCCGCGCGCGATGGCAAGGTCGGACGGACGGACCACGGCGGCGCTGGCGCATACGAGGATCTCGCCGGCGCGCAGATCGGGGTCGCGAAATGCCCCAAAGCGCGGAGCCTGGCCAAGCTGGTGCAATACAACGGCTTGCATCGTGACGCTCTCCTTGGTGATGTCTGCCGTCGATCGTAGGCAGTCGCCGGGCGCGCGTCTTTGAGCCGATTCTGAAAATGCATGAGGCGTAGAATCTGGCCGAAAGACGCCATGGACAAGGCGTCAGCTGTATTCCACAACCCGTTGAAGGAGACCTCCTTGAAGTCGTTGCGCCCCCACCTTGGCCTGCCGCTGGCCGCATTGCTGCTGGCCGCCGCCGGCACCGCCCATGCCGCCTGGCCGGAACGGCCGATCAAACTGATCGTGCCCTTTCCGCCGGGGCAAGCCACCGACATCTTTGCGCGTGCGCTGGCCGAGAAGCTGGGCAAGCAACTGGGCCAGTCGGTGATCGTGGAGAATCGGGCCGGCGCGGGCGGCAATATCGGCATGGAAGTCGCGGCAAAGGCCGCGCCCGACGGCTACACGATCGTGATGGCTGGCAGCGCGATGGCCATCAACCAGACGCTCTACAAGAAGCTCAATTACGATCCGCGGCAGGATTTCGCGCCGGTTTCCGGCGTGTTCTCGGTGCCGCTGGTGTTCCTGGCGACGCCGCAATCGGGCTTCAGATCGCTGCGGGACCTGATCGCCAAGGCCAAGGCCGCGCCGGGCAAGTACAGCTACGCCAGCGCCGGGATTGGCGGCACGCAGCACTTGTCTGCAGAAATGCTCAAGGCGCAGACCGGCACCTTTATCGTCCATATCCCGTACAAGGGCAGCGGCCCGGCCCAGGCGGATTTTCTCGGCAACCAGATTCCGCTGATGGTGGATTCGGTCACGGCCGCGATGCCGCTGATCCAGACCAACAAGGCCGTGCCGCTGGCGGTGACCACGGCCAGGCGCGTGCCGCAGTTGCAGGCGGTGCCGACCGTGCGCGAGGAAGGCGTGCCCGGCTTCGAGGCGCTCGGCTGGGCGGTGATGATGGCGCCGGCGGGCACGCCGCCCGCCATCGTCAGCCAGCTCAACGCAGAAACCGTGAAGGCACTGCAATCGCCGGAGCTGCACAAGTTCATCACCGACCGCGGATCCGAGCCCATGCCGATGACGCCGGCCGAAACCGGCAAATTCGTCGACAGCGAAATCCGCAAATGGTCGACAGTGGTCAAGCGCTCGGGCGCGACGGCCGATTGATCGCAGCCGACTGATGGGAGCCGACTGACACGGCGGATCGGCGCGACGCGCGCGCCGGGTCGGCATGCGCATCGGCATCGCCCCAAAGAAAAACGGACACCGGGCCCTTGCCCGATGTCCGCCTTTCACCCGTTCTGGCTGCTCGACAGCAGCCGACCCTTCAAGCCGTCGAGGCGCAACGAAGCGCGCCGCGCACGGCAGGCGCCATCAATCCCACGACAGCGCGCCGCCGGTCTGATATTCGATCACGCGGGTTTCGAAGAAATTGCGTTCCTTCTTCAGGTCGATCATTTCGCTCATCCACGGGAACGGGTTTTCCTCGTTCGGGAAAAGCTGATCCAGACCGATCTGCTGGCAGCGGCGGTTGCAGATGAAACGCAGATAGCCCTTGAACATCGGCGCGTTCAGGCCCAGCACGCCGCGCGGCATGGTGTCCTCGGCGTAGCGATATTCCAGATCCACGGCCTTCTTGAACAGCTCGGTGATCTCCGCCTTGAATTCCGGCGTCCACAGGTGCGGGTTTTCGAGCTTGATCTGGTTGATCAGGTCGATGCCGAAATTGCAGTGCAGCGATTCGTCGCGCAGGATGTACTGATACTGCTCGGCGGCGCCGGTCATCTTGTTCTGGCGGCCCATGGCCAGGATCTGCGTGAAGCCCACGTAGAAGAACAGACCTTCCATGATGCAGGCGAACACGATCAGGCTCTTGAGCAGCTTCTGGTCGTTTTCGGGCGTGCCGGTCTTGAACGACGGATCGGTCAGCGTGTCGATGAACGGGATCAGGAATTCATCCTTGTCGCGGATCGACTGCACCTCGTGGTACGCGTTGAAGATCTCGGCCTCGTTCAGGCCCAGCGACTCGACGATGTACTGGTAGGCGTGCGTGTGGATGGCCTCTTCGAAAGCCTGGCGCAGCAGGTACTGGCGGCATTCCGGCGCGGTGATCTGGCGGTACGTGCCCAGCACGATATTGTTGGCGGCCAGCGAATCGGCCGTCACGAAGAACCCCAGATTGCGCTTGATGATGCGGCGTTCGTCCTCGGTCAGACCATTCGGGTCCTTCCACAGGGCGATGTCGCGCGACATGTTGATTTCCTGCGGCATCCAGTGGTTGGCGCAGCCGGCCAGATACTTTTCCCACGCCCACTTGTACTTGAACGGCACCAGCTGGTTCACGTCGGTGGCACCGTTGATCACGCGCTTGTCGGCGGCGTTCACGCGGCGCGTGCTTTGCGCGGCGGCGGCGTTCGGGTTGTTGCCCAGGATGCCCGGCGCCGTGGCGGCCGGCGGCAGTACGCCTTGCTGGTCGACCGTGGCGGCCGGTACGGCGGGTTGCAGGGCAGGCTGCGGCGCAGCTTGCGGCGTGGCTTGAACGTCGTCGTCCCAGCTCAGCATGTTGTGTTCTCCGATGATTCGTTCAGGGGCGGCTGTGGCCGGCGTCGCGCAACACAGTCAGCGATGCGCCGGCCCTCTCCCCTGCCCGGCTTGCGCGCTGGGCGCAAGCCGGTGCAGACCGAGGGTTGTTTCAGATGTTTCGTGGAGGCCGCTTACTGGCAGGCTTCGCACTCTTCGAAGCCGGGATCGCCCGGACGCATCGTGCACACCGCGCCTTCGGCTTCCGGCATGGCCGGGGCCGATGCGGCGGCGGCGTCGATGGACGACTGGCCGTCGGAACCCGAAGACACCGCGTTCAGCGATCCGCGCGACACGGTGGACTTTTCCACGTGCGTCGCGGCCATCGTGCGCAGGTAGTAGGTGGTCTTCAGACCGCGCAGCCAGGCCAGCTTGTAGGTGTCGTCCAGCTTCTTGCCCGATGCACCAGCCATGTAGATATTGAGCGACTGGGCCTGGTCGATCCACTTCTGGCGGCGGCTTGCCGCTTCCACCAGCCAGGTCGGTTCCACTTCGAACGCGGTGGCGTAGACCTCGCGCAGGTCTTGCGGGATGCGGTCGATGCGGGCCAGCGAACCGTCGAAATACTTCAGGTCGGCCACCATCACTTCGTCCCACAGGCCGCGCGCCTTCAGATCGCGCACCAGGTAGTCGTTCACCACCGTGAATTCGCCCGACAGGTTCGACTTCACGTACAGGTTCTGGAACGTCGGCTCGATGCACGCGGACACGCCGATGATGTTCGAAATGGTCGCGGTCGGAGCGATCGCGATGCAGTTCGAGTTGCGCATGCCGTGTTGCTTGATGCGGGCGCGCAGGCTGTCCCAGTCCATCGTCGAAGACATATCGACGTCGAGGTAGCCGCCGCGTTCCTCGGCCAGCAGCTTGAGCGAATCCTGCGGCAGGATGCCGCGATCCCACAGCGAGCCTTCGTACGTGCTGTAGCGGCCGCGCTCTTCGGCCAGTTCGGTCGACGCCTGGTAGGCGTAGTAGCAGACCGCTTCCATCGACGTATCGGCAAACTTGACGGCCGCATCGCTGGCGTACGGCGTGCGCAGTACGTGCAGGCAGTCCTGGAAGCCCATGATGCCCATGCCGACCGGACGGTGACGCAGATTGGAATTGCGCGCCTTGTCCACCGCGTAGTAGTTGATGTCGATGACGTTATCGAGCATGCGCATCGCGGTGCGGATGGTCTTCTGCAGCTTGGCGTGATCGAGCACGTGCGTGCCGTCGGCCTGCTGCTTCAGGTGCGCCACCAGGTTCACCGAACCGAGGTTGCACACGGCGATTTCGCTGTCGTTGGTGTTCAACGTGATTTCCGTGCACAGGTTCGAGCTATGCACCACGCCGATGTGCTGCTGCGGGCTGCGGATGTTGCACGGATCCTTGAACGTGATCCACGGATGGCCGGTTTCGAACAGCATGCCCAGCATCTTGCGCCACAGCTGCATCGCCGGCACTTTCTTGAACAGCTTCAGCTCGCCATTGGCGGCCTTGGTCTCGTAGGCCACGTAGGCCTTCTCGAATTCCTTGCCGACCTTGTCGTGCAGGTCCGGGCAGGTGGACGGCGAGAACAGCGTCCATTCGCCGTTTTCCATCACGCGCTTCATGAACAGGTCCGGAATCCAGTTGGCCGTGTTCATGTCGTGCGTGCGGCGGCGGTCGTCGCCCGTGTTCTTGCGCAGTTCCAGGAATTCTTCGATATCCAGGTGCCACGTTTCCAGGTAGGCGCAGACGGCGCCCTTGCGCTTGCCGCCCTGGTTCACAGCCACGGCCGTGTCGTTGACCACCTTCAGGAACGGCACCACGCCTTGCGACTTGCCATTGGTGCCCTTGATGTGCGAACCGAGCGCGCGCACGTTGGTCCAGTCGTTGCCCAGGCCGCCGGCGAACTTGGACAGCAGCGCGTTTTCCTTGAGCGCCTCGTAGATGCCTTCGAGGTCGTCCGACACGGTGGTCAGGTAGCACGACGACAGTTGCGAACGGCGCGTGCCCGAGTTGAACAGCGTCGGCGTGGACGACATGAAGTCGAACGACGACAGCAGTTGGTAGAACTCGATGGCGCGGGCTTCGCGGTCCTTCTCTTCCAGCGCCAGGCCCATGGCCACGCGCATGAAGAACGCCTGCGGCATTTCGATGCGCACTTCATCGACGTGCAGGAAGTAACGGTCGTACAGCGTCTGCAGGCCCAGGTAGTTGAACTGGAAATCGCGCGACGCATCGAGCGCGGCGCCCAGGCGGGCCAGGTCGAAGGTGGCGAGCTTTTCGTCCAGCAGTTCGGCCTCGATGCCGCGCGCGATGAACTTCGGGAAGTACTCGGCGTACTTCGACGCCATTTCGGCTTGCGTGACTTCCGTGCCCAGGATTTCCTTGCGGATCGTGTGCAGCAGGATGCGGGCCGTGACCTGGCTGTAGGCCGGGTCCTTTTCGATCAGCGTACGCGCGGCCAGGATGGCCGAATCGTAGACCTGCGTCATCGGCACGCCGTCGTAAAGGTTCTTCAGCGTTTCCTTCAGGATTGGTTCGGCGCTCACGGCGTCGCCCAGGCCGCTGCAGGCGTTGTCGATCAGCGCGTGCAGCGCGGTCAGGTCCAGCGGACGGGTCACGCCGTCGTCGGTCACGTTGACCGACACGCCGCTTTCCTGCACACGCGCCACGGCCTGTGCGTTGGCCTGCGCGCGTTCCTGCGTGCGCTTTTCGCGATACAGCACATAGGCGCGGGCCACCTCATGCTCGCCCGAGCGCATCAGCGCCAGTTCCACATGGTCCTGGACGTCCTCGATATGGAACGTGCCGCCATTCGGGCGGCTGCGCACCAGCGCGCGCACCACGTTCTGGGTCAGTTGCTCGACGATTTCGCGCACGCGCGCGGATGCGGCGCCCTGGCCGCCATTGATCGCCAGGAACGCCTTGGTCATCGCCACGCTGATCTTGTTCGGCTCGAATGCCACCACTGCGCCATTGCGGCGGATCAGCTTGTAATCCTGGTACGAAACGCCTGCAGCGGCGGGGGTCTGCTGCGAAGTGCCGGCTGCTGCGCCGACAACGCCAGTCACACCGGTGGATTGTTGTTCGTTCTGGGCCGTTTGCATGAGGTAACTCCTGTTTTAACCCTTGTATGAAGTCTTGTAGTGAAGATGACAAAGTCCCTAGCAAAATGCGCTTCAGAAGACACTCGACGCTGGCCGTGCCAACGGAGAACCTAAACTGCACGTGCGATCACTTTGCTAGGGACTTTTGGTGCTGCGTCGGCCCCATGACCCTGTGTGCCGACGCCACCGCCTGCTGCTGCGGCGCCTGCACCACATCGGGGGCCGATCCCCCGGTTAAACCACTAGATATAGTGGTCTCAATCAAAAACAGGCCTAAGTATAGTGAAAAGAGTCTGGAAGACCAGTCTTGACAAGCGCAGCAGCCACATCCGGAAGCGCCGTGCGGCAGCGCCACATTCCCGCAAAGCGCGCTGCCTCAAGGGCTGGCGGCAAGACGTTCGGTGCCGCACAAATTCACGAAAATTTATTAATGAGAATTTGTCGCTGATAGGTGACCCGAAATGGGGCCGAGCGGACACTGGCGGGGGCGCGATTGTACCCGGCATTGCGCCGGAATGAGGCAGGTGAACGTCGATGCACAACCTTGTGGCAGGCCGATGACCGATCCGCCTGCACACTTTTAACCCTGTCGACGATAGGGCAAAAGGTTGGCCGGCAACTGGGCCAGTGTTGCAAATCGGCCCCAGTCGAAATGCGGACCGGGATCGGTCTTGCGCCCCGGGGCGATGTCGCTGTGTCCAGCGATCCCGGCAATCGGATAGGTCAGGCGCAACGCGGCCACCAGGCTCGCGGCGGTGTCGTACTGGGCGAGCGTGAACGGCTGGTCGTCGGCGCCCTCGATCTCGATGCCGATCGAAAAGTCGTTGCAGCGCGGGCGGCCACAGTATTCGGACTGCCCGGCATGCCAGGCGCGCTGCGTGCACGCGACGAACTGCACCAGCTCGCCTTCGCGCGTGATCAGGAAATGAGCGGACACACGCACGTCGCGGATCGTCTCAAAGAACGGATGGCGCGACACGTCGAGCCGGTTCTGGAAGAACGCCTCGATGTCGCCGGTGCCGAACTGGCCCGGCGGCAGGCTGATGTTGTGGATCACCACCACATCGGTCGGCGCGCCGTCCGGACGCGCGTCGAAATTGGGCGACGGGACGCGCCGGGCGGCTGGCACCCAGCCCTGCGCATCGGGGGTGAAGCGGTGGACGGCGGCGCGCTCAGGCATCGCGGCCCTCGCCTTCGGCCATCGACTCGCTGTCGTCGCGCCCGTCCCGGCCTTCGCGTTCGTCGCGGATTTCCAGTTGCTGGATGCGATAGCGCAACTGGCGGAAATTCAGGCCCAAGAGCGGCGCGGCCGCCGTGCGGTTAAAGCCGGTCTGGCGCAGCGCGCGCAGGATCAGCTCGCGCTCGACGGACTCCAGGCGCGCGGGCAGATCGATCGGAAAAGCGAGATCGGCCAAAGCCGTGGCAAGCGCATCGCTGGCGGGCGCCGGCGCGGCCTCCTCGGCGACAGGCATGGGCTCCGGTTCCGCTTGCGCGGCCGCGGGCGAGGCCGCCGGCCATACGCCACCGACGCCCCATGGCTGGTAGGCGGCGGCCGACGGCAGGCCCGCGCCGCCGGGCGCCACATACGATGCGGACGATGCTGATGACATCGGCGGTGCGGCCACATGACCCGCCTGCAGCAGGCTAGCGCGTTCCATGCCGGCTTCGAGCGGACCCAGGTCGGCCACTTCGATTTCCTCGGTCTCGGCAAATGCGTACGCGCGCTCCAGCAGGTTTTCCAGCTCGCGCACGTTGCCCGGGAACGGATAGGCCGCCAGGCGCGCCAGCGCGGCGCGCGACAGGCGCTTGGGATGCGCATCGCCATAGCGCACGGCCAGATGTTCGAGGATGGCGCGCGCCAGCACCGGCACGTCCTCGGCGCGTTCGCGCAGCGTCGGCATGCGCAGTTCCAGCACGTTGAGACGGTAGTACAAGTCCTGCCGGAACGATCCAGCCGCCACCATCGCGGCCAGGTCCTTGTGGCTCGCGCACATCACGCGCACATCGACGCTGTCTTCGCGGCTCGCGCCGATCTTGCGCACGCGACGCTCCTGCAGCGCGCGCAGCAGCTTGACCTGCATGGCCAGCGGCAGGTCGGCCACTTCATCGAGCAGCAGCGTGCCGCCATGGGCGGCCTGGAAAAAACCGCCGCGCTCGGCATCGGCGCCGGTAAAGGCGCCCTTCACGTGGCCGAAGAACTCGGCCTCCATCAGCGTCTCGGGGATGGCGCCGCAGTTCACGGCGATGAACGGATGCGCCGAGCGCGCGCTGATGGCGTGGATCGCACGCGCAGCGCGCTCCTTGCCGCTGCCCGATTCGCCGCTGATCACCACGGGCGCCATGCTGCGCGCCAGCCGCGACAGCGAGCGGCGCACGTCCTGGATCGCCGCCGACAGCCCCGGCAGCAGCCCGGCGGCGCGATCGCCGGCGTCAGCCACTTCGCCAGCCGGCGCGTCGTCGGCCGCGGCGCGCGGATGGCGGCCGAGCGCATTGAGAATCAGCGTGCGCAGTTGGTCGAGCGACACCGGCTTGGCGATGTAGTCGAACGCGCCGGCCTTGAGCGCATCGACGGCGTTGTCGGCGCTACCGTAGGCCGTGATGACCGCGACCGGCGTGCGTTCGGGCGAGGCCGACAACTGTCGCACGATCTCGATGCCAAGCCCGTCGCCGAGCCGCATATCGGTCAGCACCAGGCTGTAGCGGCGCTCGGCCAGGCGCACGCGCGCCTCGGCCAGCGAGCCCGCCATCACCACGTCATGCCCCATGCGGCGCAGCGAAATGTCCAGCAGTTCGCGCAGGTCGGCCTCGTCGTCAATGACGAGAATCGGATCGGGGGCGGGCGGTCTGGCTGGCATGGGGACGGGGGTTCGGTGGGAATGCGGCGTGGATCAGGCGGCGACGACGTCGGACGTCTCGATGCGCATGGTCAGAACGAAGGCCTTGGTCGGCAGTGTATCGCGAGCCCCGCCGACCAGCATGCCGGTGCGATCGAGCAACGCTTCGAGCGCGATCGTGCCGTAGCGCACCTGCGCATCGTTGGCGCCGCACAGCTCGCGCGCCATGAACAGGCCCAGACCCGTGCCTTGCGGATTGCTGGTGAAAAACGGCTCGAACAGGCTGCGCTGCTGCTCGCGCGTGACTTCCGCGCCGTCGTTCCAGACGATCAGTTCGGCGTGGTGCTGGTCCAGCGCGTGCGCGAGCATGCGGATCGATCCGGGCAGGCGGCTGCAATAGCGCCACGCGTTGTCGAGCAGATTGCCCAGCACCTGCTGCAGTTGCGGCGTATCGAAGATCACGGGGCGCTGCAGGTCCACCACCACGCGGATCGCATTGGCGTTGACTTCGGCACGGGCGCCGGCGCGCGCGCGCATTTCCAGTCGCCAGCGGTCGACGATCTCAGGCAGCGCCTGGCCGAGGTCGATTGCGCTGTGACCCACCTTGGGACGGCGCGACAACTGCAGGACATCGGAAATCACCTGGTCAAGCCGGCGTACGTTGTCGCTGATGATGCGCAGCAGGCGCGCGTCGATATTGCCTTCGCCGCCGCCGGAATCGGCCAGCAGCTCGTTGGCCTGGCTGATCGCGGCCAGCGGATTGCGGATCTGGTGGGCCACGCTGGCCACCAACCGGCCCATTGCAGCGAGCTTTTCCTGCTGAACCTGCTCGGCGATGCGCTCCCAGCTTTCGATATGGACCAGCACCGTGTCGCGCATCTCGCTGCGCAGCAGCGTCTCGTCTTCGGGGCTCCAGGCCATCGCCTCGCTCTGCGCGATGGCCAGGCGCAGCCGCGCCGCGCCCTCGGGCGACATGTCGTTCCAGCCGACAGTGTCCGGGCCGGTCGGCGACGAACCCGCGCCGGCCAGCGTGGAGCGCAGCCCCGCCAGCCCCGGCAGGACGAAACGCAGGCGCAGGCGCGTGTGTAACAGCGGATTGCGCGACGGCGTGGGGCGCGACGAAATCGGCAGCAGTTGCAGGATGCGCGGCACATCGTCCTTGCGCTGGATCCAGTCGCGCAGCATTTCCATCAGCGGCTGCAGACGCGGCATGCGCCGCAGGTCGAACAGCACGTTGTCGCGCTCGCCCATGCGCACCTGTCCCTGCTGGATCCGCTCATGCGGCTGCACGCCCAGCAGCACAAAGGCCGCGGGATTGGCGGCCACCACCACGCCGTTGGCGCGCACCAGCATCACGCCGTCCTGCATGTCGTTGACCATCAGCCGGTTGACCAGTTGCTGCAGGCGCAGCTCCTGCTCACGCGCCAGCGCCAGTTGTTCCTGGGCGATCTGCCGGTTGGCCAGCATGTACATCACCAGCGCGGCAATCATGAAGACCAGCCCGAACAGTCCCGAGCCAAGCAGATTGGCATCGGCCTGGCGCGCGAGCATGGTCTGCAAGAAGGGATGGACCATCACCAGCATCGCCGACACGGCCGCGGCGAACAGCGCGAACAGCAGGCTGGTCAGTGCGCCGGCTTCGAGTGCCGGCAGCAGGAAGATCATCGCCAGCCCTTCGGCATGGCTGGCATTGCGGCCGAGCACGATATAGATGGCAGCCAGCAGCGCCAGATCGACGAGAACCTGCGCACGCACGCGGAGGTGGAAACGGCGGCGCCACATCGTGCCGAGCAACGTCGCCAGGCCGATGCAGAGATAGGGCAGCACGACGGGAATGGCGGCTGCCGTGCGCGCATTGGCGCCCACGCCGATGGCCGCGCCCGCGGCGGCGCGTTCCAGCGGCAGCCACGCATAGCCCAGCAGCAGCAGCGCCACGGCCAGGCGGGTCCAGCAGAAATAGCGCAGCAGGCGCCAGTGAAAGTCGGGCGGCTCGGGCTGGCGCCACAGATCGCCCAGCGCGCGCCAGCCGCTCAGGGTCGACCAGGCCGAGGCCCGGCGCGTCATGCGCTGCCCTCGCCCGGGGAATCAGGCAGGTGGCTGCGTCGGCAATAGTGCGCGCCGTGCCAGGCAATGGCGTCGGTTCGCGGTAGATGTACGCCGCATTGCGCGCATTGCACCATCGGCTCGATATCCGTATCGGCGGGGCTGGCGCCGCGCGGCTGGCCGGCTGCGCGCGATGGCGGGTTGGCGGCGTCGCGCGGGCTGGAGCGATCGCGCAGCCACCAGATGATGCCCAGCACGATGGCCAGCAGGAGGAAGATTCTTGCCATGGGATCGAAAGTACCGAAAAGGCGTTGGCCGGGGCGCGCCGGCCGGAAGTCAGGTAATCCGGTGCAGCACCACTTCGATCACAAAGCGGCTGCCGACGTAGGCCAGCAACAATATGCCGAACGATGCGATCACCCAGCGCAGCGCCGTGCGCCCGCGCCAGCCGCGGAAATGCCGGCCGATCAGGATGCCGCCGAACATCAGCCACGAGATGACGGCGAACACGGTCTTGTGATCAACGCGGAAAGCGCGCGCGAATAATTGTTCCGAAAACAGGAAGCCCGAGGCGATCGTCAGCGTCAGCAGCACGAAGCCGGCGCTGATCAGCCGGAACAGCAATTTTTCCAGCGTCAGCAACGGCGGCAGCAGATCGAGCCAGCGGCCCAGCCATTGCCCGGGCGCGCGTTCGCCGCCCGACACGGGGCGGGTGAAGCCGTGCAGGCGGCGCTCCGCCAGCAGCATCAGGAACGCGTGGAACGCCGCCAGCGTGAACAGCCCGTAGGCCACGTTGGCAATCACGAAGTGCAGCTTGAACAGCGGCCGCGCAGCGTATCCGAGAATCTGCGAGCCCGGAAAGGCCAGCGGAATCAGGCTGGTCAGCATCGCTACAGGAAATACGATCAGTCCCAGACCGGCCAGCGAAAAGAAAAAGCTCTCGATCCAGTAGATGCCGACGCCCAGCCAGAGCATCGCCGACAGCGCGAAGGCGAAGCCGAATATCATCCGGTCCGCCGGGAAGATGGTTTCGTGCAGCAGCATGCCGTGGCTGACCAGCGCGGCCATCACCAGTGCATGCCACCACGCCGGTTGGCCGTCGGCGCGGCCGCCGGCCGGCGCGGCAGGCGGCATCAGCACGGCCGTGGCGCTGGCGCCAGGACGCCCCGGATGGCCAGCCGGAGCCCCGCCGGCAGCCGCCAGCCGCGGGTTGCGCGTCGCCCAGCCGTGAAAGGCCAGGCCGCAGTAGAGAAGTGCCGTCAAGGCATACAGTACAATGGCCATTTGCGCAGTTTACCTTAGTGCCATCACGGGCGGTTTCGGCGATGGATTCCCGCCACAACGCTCCTGCACGGCCCGCTGCGTCCCGCACACAAGCCGATTTTCCTCCCCCTTCCTGCCATGCTGGATAACCTCACTCAACGCCTGGCGCGGGTCGTCAAGACCATGCGCGGCGAGGCCCGACTGACCGAGGCCAACACTGCCGAGATGCTGCGCGAAGTGCGCCTTGCCATGCTCGAAGCCGACGTGGCGCTGCCGGTCGTGCGCGACTTCGTTTCCCGCGTCAAGGAAAAGGCCCTTGGCGAGGAAGTGGTATCGAGCCTGACGCCGGGCCAGGCGCTGGTCGGCGTGGTGCAGCGCGAGCTGACCGCCGTGATCGGCGGCGACGAGGCGCTGACCGATCCCAAGCTCAACGAGCTGAACCTGAACGTGCAGCCGCCCGCCATCATCCTGATGGCCGGCCTGCAGGGCGCCGGCAAGACCACCACGTCGGGCAAGCTTGCCAAGTGGCTCAAGGAGAACAAGAAGAAGAAAGTGCTGACGGTGTCTTGCGACGTGTACCGTCCCGCCGCAATCGCCCAGCTCAAGACCGTGTCCGAACAGGTCGGCGCGGACTTCTTCCCGTCGCAGCCCGACCAGAAGCCGGTCGAGATCGCCCGCGCGGCGCTGGACTGGGCGCGCAAGCATTACCACGACGTGCTGATCGTCGATACCGCCGGCCGCCTTGGTATCGACGAGGCGATGATGCAGGAGATCGCCGCGCTGCACGCCGAACTGAAACCGGCCGAAACGCTGTTCGTGGTCGACGCGATGCTGGGCCAGGATGCCGTCAATACCGCCAAGGCGTTCAACGACGCCCTGCCGCTGACCGGCGTGGTGCTGACCAAGCTCGATGGCGATGCACGCGGCGGCGCCGCGCTGTCGGTGCGCCATATCACCGGCCGCCCGATCAAGTTTGTCGGCGTCGGCGAAAAACTCGACGGTCTCGAGCCGTTCTACGCCGACCGCATGGCCCAGCGGATCCTGGGCATGGGCGACATCCTCGCGCTGGTGGAAGAAGCCCAGCGCGGCGTCGATATGGAAGCGGCCGAGAAGCTGGCCAAGAAGATCAAGAAGACCGGCGGCTTCGACCTCGAAGACTTCAAGGCGCAGATCGGCCAGATGAAGAAGATGGGCGGGCTGGGCAGCCTCGTGGACAAGCTGCCGGCGCAGTTCGCCCAGCAGGCGCAAGGCGCCAACATGGATCAGGCGGAAAAGCAGGTGCGCCGCATGGAAGGCATCATCAACAGCATGACGGCCGCCGAGCGGGCCAAGCCCGAACTGATCAAGGCCAGCCGCAAACGCCGCATCGCGGCCGGCGCCGGCGTGCCCGTTCAGGAGGTCAACCGCCTGCTGAACCAGTTCGACCAGATGCAAGGCATGATGAAGAAGCTCAAGGGCGGCGGCATGATGAAGATGATGCGCCAGATGGGCGCGATGAAAGGCGGCATGAAAGGCCTTTTCAACCGCTGAACGCTGAACGCCAGGGCCGCCCGCGCCCTGCTCTTTCCCGCAAAAGACAAACAGGACACCTATCATGATGACTGCCGAACAGGCCCGCGAGCTCTGGACCAGCTCCGAGGAAATCGTCAGCGCCCAGGAAGTGCAAGACTCGCTGGACCGCATGGCGCGCGACATCACCGAGAAGATGGGCGACGCCTTCCCGCTGGTGCTGTCCGTGATGGGCGGCGCCGTGGTGTTCACCGGCATGCTGCTGCCCAAGCTGCAATTTCCGCTGGAGTTCGACTACATCCACCTGTCGCGCTACAACAACAAGACCGTGGGCGGCGAGATGCAATGGCGCGTGGCGCCGCGCGAATCGGTGAAGGATCGCGTGGTGCTGGTGCTCGACGACATCCTCGATGAAGGCGAGACCATGGCGGCGATTCGCCAGCGCATCATGGACATGGGCGCCAAGGAATTCCACGCTGCCGTGCTGTGCGAAAAGACCCTCACCAAGCTCAAGCCGATGCATCCCGATTTCTGCGGCTTCAAGGTGCCGGACCGCTATGTCTTTGGCTGCGGCATGGACGTCAAGGGCTACTGGCGCAATCTCGGCGCCATCCGCGCGCTGGTCTGAACCACGCCGCATGCGCGGCACGCCTACGCCCCGTGTGGCTGGGCGCCGAGGATCGGCCACAACGATGCGAGCAGCAGCAGCGCCATCACCAGGTTGAACACCCGCAACACGCGCGGCTGCGCCAGCCAACGGCGCAGCCCGGCGCCAAAAACCGCCCACGTGGTGATGCTGGGCAGGTTGATCGCAGCGAACACTCCCCCCATCACGGCGGCGTTGATCCAGATGTTCGGATGCAGCACGTAAGCCGTGCATGCGCCCACCGCCATCACCCACGCCTTGGGATTGACCCATTGGAACGCCGCAGCGCGCAGGAAGCTCATCGGGCGCGCCACGTCGCGGTCCTGTAACTGCCCGGCGGTGGCCAGCTTCCATGCCAGCCACACGAGGTAAATCGTGGCGGCCACGCGCAGCACGTGCCAGGTCCACGGAAATTCCGTGAAGGCCGATCCGAGACCCAAACCCACCACGGTCAGCATGAAAATCATGCCGACGCAGATGCCGAACAGATGCGGCACGGTGCGTCGGAATCCGAAATTCACACCCGAGGCCAGCAGCATGGTGTTGTTCGGGCCCGGCGTGATCGACGACACCAGCACGAAGGCGCAAAACGCGATCAACACGCTGGAACCGGGCAAGCTATTCGACAGGGAAACAGGAAGGTGCATGGCAACACGACTCGGCAAGAAATCCAGGGAGTCAGGCTACGCACACTTTATAAAACAGTACCGGTACAGTTGGCCGGAAAACTGCCAATACTGATCGTCCGGCCCACGCCAGCCAGCCTGGACGCCACCGCTTCGACACGCCGTTGCGCCTAGCGGCCGCCCAATCCCTTCGCCACGCTCGCGGCCACGCCCACCGCCATACATAGCAGCACCGCTCCGGTCACGCGCTCGACCATACGCACCGATCGCGCAAAGCGCCGCATCACGGCCGGATGGCGCACGGCCGCCGCCACAGCGATATCCCACGCCAGCACGAGGCCGAACATCCAGACGCCATATCCGACTTGCACCGCGAGCGGCGTATGCGTGCCGGTCAGCACGGCAAACAGGCTCGCGTAAAACAAGCCATTCTTGGGATTCAGGATCGCGCTGAGAAAGCCCGTGCCGACCTGGGGCATATAGGCGCGCGGCGGCGGTGGCTCCGCTGGCTGCGGCGACAGCGCCACATCACCGCGCGAGCGCAGGAACTTCCATCCCAGCCACGCCAGATAGATACAGCCCATCCATTGCAGTGCGGAAAACAAGTCGTGAACCCCGGCCGAGGCGGCCAGGCCGGCGACCGCCATCGCGATATACGCGCCGTTGCCGAGCGCAATGCCGAGGCATACACCGCTGGCGTGGCGCACGCCGAATACCATCGCGGCGCGCACCACGAGAAAGAAGTCCGGCCCCGGACTGAGCAGCGCCAGCGCGTGCGCGCCGGCCACCATCGCAAACTGCTGCCAGGACACCTGATCGAAAACCATCGCTGCCTCCGCGCGGTAAATCCCGCAAAGGCAAGCAGTCTGGCCAAATTGGCGCGGCGCGGATTGTAGAAAATTGCGGCGTCAGCGCGCGCGCTGATAGGCGCCCGGAGTCATGGCGACGCGCTGCTGGAAAGCGCGATGAAAGTGGCTTTGGTCGACAAACCCGAGCCGTTGCGCCACATCGGCCGGCGCGTCGCCACGACGCAGCAGCCGCCGCGCCTGGTTGATGCGGAGGTCGAGCTGGAATGCATGCGGCGTCATGCCGAACTGCGCACGAAACTGCCGGATCAGCTGATAGCGGCTCACGCCGGCCGCGGCGGCGAGATCTGCCAGCGGTAGGCGGTCGTCGTGGCGCGCGCGCAAAATCGCCGTTACGGAGGTGAGATTTGCGGACGCACTGTGCGCCGCCTCGGCGCCTTCGCCGAGCAATTGCTGCATGTCGCCGACAAACGCGATAAGCGCGGCTTCCTTTTCGGCCGGATCGGCTTCGGAAAACAACATCGCATTGAGCGCGCACACCATCCGGTAGGCTGCCGGATCGTGCTTGACGTGAATGCGGCGCACGCGCCCACGCCCCGCTTCATCGAGCACCGCGTCGGCCCATTGCGCATCGATGTGGATCATCTGGTAGCTCCAGCGGCTATCCGGCGCGGGATTGCACGCGTGCACGCAGTTTGCCGGCACCCACACGACCGCGCCTGGACGCAGCGCCGACGTCAGCGAATCGTGACTGAACACGCTGCTGCCGGCGTCGACTGCGCCCACGGACAGCGTGGGATGCGTGTGACTTTGATAAGCGGCGCGGCTGTCGCAGGCGCGCCGGCTTTCCACCATGGGCAGCGCCGTATCGAACCAGCAGCGGCTCAACCGCGGCTGCGGTACGGATGCTCGCGCAGCCATTTGGTGGCAATCCATTTTTCGCCGGATTCGACGGGCAGCCCGGCATGCAGCGTGCGCTCGTCGAGTGAGCCGTCGGGCAGCTTGTAGCCGAACAGCACCGCATTGCCCTTGACCGGCGCAACTTCCAGGCCGAGCCGCGGAAACGCGGTGGCGCCACCCGCGGGCGGCCTGTTCAGGTAGATCACCAGCGTGGCCACGCGCTGGCCGCCGACGCGCAGCTGGCGCGCCTCGCCAGGGCGTTGCGGATTGAAGAAATCGAAATGCGGCTGATATTCGCCGCCGGGCTTGTAGTTGAGGATCTGCAGCCCTTCGCCATGATCGACGGGCAAGCCAGTCACGGCGGCAATGCGCGCCTCGATGCCGGCGATCAGCGGGTGCTCGCCCACCTGGAACATCGCGCCCATGCTCGTGCGTGCATCGATCAGGTTTTCGTCGCCGGTATCGGGATTGACCACCGGCGAGCGCTGCAGGCGGTCGCGCGCCAGCGTAACAAGTGCATCGCATTCGGGACCGTCGAGCAGATTCTGTAGCAGCAGGATGCGCGGCGCTTCCATCGCGAACAGGATGGGAATGTCGCGGCCTTCGTGGCGGAAAACATTGCCGCCGGCAGCCATGGCTTGCGGTGTGGCCGGCCCCGGACGCATCGCGGGCTGGCGCGCCGGGGGCGGCAGGGGCGATGGCCGCTCGCGAGGCGATGCGGGAGAGGCGAGCGCCGCGTTGACCATATCGCGCGCAAAGGTGGCATCGTAGCCGGAGCGCAGCATCGACAGCACCAGCGACTCCGCGTCGAAGCCCTGTTCGATATGCCGCGCGAGCCAACGCTCGAGCTCCGGCGACGATGCGCTGTATCCCGCGCGGGGTTCGCGGGTCATGATGGATTGGTCAATCGTTGCGGAGAAAAAGGATTGCGCGCCGGCGCCTCTGGCGGCAATGCGCGACGCGCGGGCGCAGCGGCCGCGGCAGCCGCGGCGCCGTCCGGATCGCCCGCAATCGTTACGGTGGCCTCGGAATACTGCCAACGCTTCCACGCGGCCAGCACCGCATTGGGATACTCGGGACGCCCACGGCTACCGTTGTAGCGGCCCAGCGCCAGGAATAGATCGCCGTTTTCCCGATCCAGATAGTGGCGCAGAATCGTGCAGCCGTAGCGCAGGTTGCTCTGCAAATGAAACAGCTTGCGCGTATCGCCATCGCCAATGGTGCGCACCCAGAACGGCATCACCTGCATCAGGCCGCGCGCATCGGCAGAGCTGATCGCATATTTGCGAAAGCCGCTCTCCACTTGCACCAGCCCAAGCACCAGCGACGGCTCCAGGCCGGCACGCTTGGCCTCGTAGTAGACCGATTCGATCAACTCGACACGCGTTTGCGGGTCCGGCATGCGGGCTTCGAGCCGGCGCGACATTTCGCCCAACCACTTCAGGTAGCCAAGCTTTTCGGCGCCGGAGACAAAAGTCGGACGCACCGGCCGGTTGTCGGCAATGGCCGATGCCAGCGCGCTGCGCACGGAATCGGCCAGCGCCTCTTCCTTCTGCGCGCCGGCGTGAGCGGCCGAGGCCAGCAAGGCGCAAAGCAGTCCTCCCGCGATTGCGGCGGTCCATCGGCGGGAGGTCTGCAGGCCGGCAGCACGCATGGCGAAGGCGATCAAAGGTCGGTCATCCGTCGATCAATTGGCCAGCAGGTTACGCACGTGCGCAACCACGTCGGCCACCGGGACCTGCGTGGCCTGCGCATCGCGACGGCCCTGGTATTCGACCTTGCCTTCCTTGAGGCCGCGGTCGCCCACCACCACGCGATGCGGCACGCCGATCAGTTCCCAGTCGGCAAACATCACGCCCGGCCGTTCGCCGCGGTCGTCCAGCATCACGTCGATGCCGGCTGCCAGCAGCTCGGCGTGGATGCGGTCCGCCTCGGCTTTCACAGCCTCGTTGCGGTCGTAACCGACCGGGCACACCACCACTGCAAACGGCGCAATCGCGGCCGGCCAGATAATCCCGCGCTCGTCGTAGTTCTGTTCGATCGCGGCACCCAGAATGCGCGTGACGCCGATCCCGTAGCAGCCCATCTGCATCGGCTGCGTCTTGCCGGTTTCGTCGAGGAACACGGCGTTCATCGATTCCGAATAACGGGTGCCAAGCATGAATACGTGGCCGACTTCGATACCGCGGCAGATCTCGAGCGTGCCCTTGCCGTCAGGCGATGCATCGCCGACCACCACGTTGCGCAGGTCCGCCACGACGGGTTCGGGCAGGTCGCGGCCCCAGTTCACGCCGGTGTAGTGATAATCGCGCTCGTTAGCGCCACAGCAGAAATCGCTCATGTTGGCGACGGTGCGGTCGACCACGACCTTCACCGGCTTTTTGGTGCCGATCGGGCCGAGGTAGCCGGGCGGCGTGCCGAAGGTCTCGACGATCTCGCTTTCGGTGGCGAAGCGGAATTCAGCCAGGCCCGCGACCTTCGACGCCTTCACCTCGTTCAGTTCGTGGTCGCCGCGGATCAGCAGCAGCCAGATCTGCGTGCCGGCGTCGCCGTCGGTGGCCAGCACGATCGACTTGACCGTGCGCGCCAGCGGGATGTTCAGGAATTCGGCCACGTGCTCGCACTTGGCTTTGCCGGGCGTCGACGCCTTCACCAGGTCCTCGGCGGGTGCAGGGCGCTCGGCCTGCAGCGGCAGGGCCTCGGCGGCTTCCATGTTGGCCGCGTAATCGGACGTGGGGCAGTAGACGATGGCATCCTCGCCGGTATCGGCGATGACGTGGAATTCGTGCGAGCCCGAGCCGCCGATGGCGCCGTTATCGGCAGCCACCGCGCGGAATTCCAGGCCGAACCGCTTGAAGATGCGCACGTAGGCGTCGTACATGTTCTGGTACGAAACCTTCAGGCCGTCGATGTCGCGATCGAACGAATACGCGTCCTTCATCGTGAATTCGCGGCCGCGCATGATGCCGAAACGGGGGCGGCGCTCGTCGCGGAACTTGGTCTGGATCTGGTAGAAATTGACCGGCAACTGCTTGTAGCTGCGGATGTCGCTGCGGGCGATATCGGTCACCACTTCCTCGGAAGTCGGCTGCACGGCGAAGTCGCGCTCGTGGCGATCCTTCAGGCGCAGCAGTTCGGGGCCCATCTTGTCCCAGCGGCCGGTTTCCTGCCACAGCTCGGCCGGCTGGACCACCGGCATCAGCAGCTCGACCGCGCCGGCGCGGTTCATTTCCTCGCGAACGATGTTTTCCACCTTGCGGATCACGCGCAATCCCACCGGCATGTAGCTGTAGATGCCGGCGCCCAGCTTCTTGATCATGCCGGCGCGCATCATCAGTTTGTGCGACACGATTTCCGCGTCGGCGGGTGCTTCCTTGAGGGTGGAAATAAAGAATTGCGAGGCTTTCATGCGTGCTTTCTCGTAAGGCCGGGCGCCGGCTGGGCTTCCCGACTTGCCGCTCGCGCGGCATCCATTGGGTCGGACGCGCCTGAAACTGCCCATTTCGTCGGGGAAAACCAGCATCCCCGGTGTCAGGCCGTCGCGCGCGCATCCTTTATAATCGACGTAATTCTAAAGGATTCGAGGTGCAGTCATGCTCGATCGTGAAGGCTTTCGCCCGAACGTCGGCATCATCCTCATCAACGCACGTAACGAGGTTTTCTGGGGCAAGCGAATCGGCGAACACTCCTGGCAGTTCCCGCAAGGTGGCATCAAGTACGGCGAAACGCCGGAACAGGCCATGTACCGCGAGCTGCATGAAGAGGTCGGCCTGCTTCCGGAGCACGTCAGGATCGTCGGTCGCACGCGCGACTGGTTGCGTTATGAGGTGCCGGACAAGTTCATCCGCCGCGAGATCCGCGGCCACTATAGGGGCCAGAAACAGATCTGGTTTTTGCTGCGCATGGTCTGCCGCGATTGCGACATCCACCTGCGCGCGACCGATCATCCTGAATTCGACGCGTGGCGCTGGAGCGATTACTGGGTGCCGCTGGACGCGGTGATCGAATTCAAGCGCGAGGTGTACCAGTTGGCGCTGACGGAGTTGTCGCGCTTCCTGCATCGCGGGCGCGCGCCACTGAGCCCGTACGGGCATCACGGCGGCCATGGACGACACGGCGACGGCGGCCGACAGGCCCGCGCGCCGGCGGTGGCGGCGGTGGCGTCGACCACGGTGAGCGTGACGGTCACGGCATCGGCTACCATTCAGGGGGCCGCGCAGGATGTAGCGGCCGCAGCACCCGTATCGCCGGCCACGCCGGCAACCACCTCACGGAGTTCCGATGACTAGTTTCAGCGGCCGGGGCATTCGCGCCGGCCTGTTGTTGGCCATGGCCTGCCTGGCCCTGGCCGGCTGCAAGACCACCGGCAAGGGCATGCCCGAGGAAGAACAGCAGGCCGATAGCGCCTGGATCAATCCCTTCGAGGACAAGCCGTTCAAGGAAAACGAGTTCACCTTGCCCGCGCTGCCGCGCGACGAGGACCTGATCCCATTCACGGTCAATGGATCCGACAGTTTCCGTTTCGCAGTGGATCCCAAGTCGATTTCGGTCGGCGCAGACAGAGTCGTGCGCTACACAGTCGTGATCACCAGTGCTGGCGGTGGACGCAACGTGACCTACGAAGGCATGCGCTGCGACGCATTCGAGCGGCGCATCTACGCCACGCTGCCGAAGGGCGCGACGGCCTGGGTGCCGAATCTCGGCGAGGACCGTGACCTGTGGCGCCGCATGGAGACGCGGTCCCGCAATGCCTATGCGGCCACCCTGGCGACGGACTATTTCTGCGAAGGCCGCACCGTTGCGGGCAAGCCGGAAAAGCTGATCCGCGATCTGAAGGCCTACGCGCCGAGCCACTGATCCGGCGGCGTCCGCAGACGAAAAAAGGCGAGGCCTGTTACGGGACTCGCCTTTTTGTTTGGTCGCCTCGGCGCGCTCAGACCAGCACGAGATTGTCGCGATGAATCAGTTCCGGCTCGTTCAGGTGGCCAAGCACCGATTCAATTTCCGACGATGGCTTACGAGCGATCAGGCGCGCTTCCGCGCTGGAATAGTTGGTGATGCCACGCGCGACCTCCCGGCCGGCGCCATCCACGCAGGCGATCACTTCGCCGCGCGCGAACTCGCCCTGCACCTCTGTCACGCCGATCGGCAGGAGCGACTTGCCGCCGCTGGTCAGCTTCTCGACCGCGCCGGCATCGATCACCACGCGGCCGCGCAGCTGCAGGTGGTCCGCCATCCATTGCTTGCGCGCGGTGAGCCGCCCGGTCGGCGCCAGCAGTTGCGTGCCGATGCCCTCGCCGTTGGCCAGCCGGCCCAGCACATCGGGCTCCCGCCCCGATGCGATGGTCGTATGCGCGCCGGACTTCGCCGCGCGCTTGGCCGCCAGGATTTTGGTCAGCATGCCGCCGCGCCCGATCGACGTACCGGCGCCGCCGGCCATGGCCTCGAGCTCCGGTGTACCGGCCAGCGCCTCGTGGACAAACGTGGCGTTCGGGTCCTTGCGGGGATCGGCGGTGTAGAGGCCCTGCTGATCGGTCAGGATCACCAGGACATCGCCCTCGATCAGATTGGTGACCAGCGCGCCGAGCGTGTCGTTATCGCCGAATTTGATTTCGTCGGTCACGACCGTGTCGTTTTCATTGATGATCGGCACGACGCCCAGCGACAACAGCGTCAGCAACGTGGAGCGCGCGTTCAGGTAGCGCTCGCGGTCGGCCAGGTCGGCGTGGGTCAGCAGCACCTGCGCGGTACGAATGCCGTAGCGGCCGAACTGGCTCTCATAGACCTGCGCCAGTCCCATCTGCCCCACCGCCGCCGCCGCCTGCAACTCGTGGATTTCTTTCGGACGACGCGCCCATCCCAGACGCTGCATGCCTTCGGCAATCGCTCCCGAGCTGACCAGCACCACTTCCTTGCCGGCGCCGCGCAGCTTGGCGATCTGCGCCGCCCAGCGCGCGATGGCGTCGTGGTCCAAGCCCTTGCCGTCGTTGGTAACCAGGCTCGAACCCACCTTGACGACGATACGTTTTGCCTGGGCGATGACCGATTGCATGACGAATTTCCTGTCTCGGGGAACGGATTGTTATGGTTGTGGCGATGCGTGCGGGCTTTAGGCTTCGCTGCCGTCGCCGCGTTCGACGTTATGCAGGCGGTCGTCCAGGCGGATGTCGGGCTCGGCCAAGGCCGCGGCCTCTTCGGCCTTGAGCGCCGCCAGATGGTCCTTGATCGCATAGATCAGCTCGCGGCAGCCTTCGCCGGTCAGTGCCGAAATATGGAACACCGGGCCCTTCCACTTGTAACGCTTGATGAAGTCCTTGACCCGCGTGGCACGCTCTTCGTCCGGCACCATGTCCAGCTTGTTCAGCACCAGCCAGCGCGGCTTGTGATAGAGCGTTTCGTCGTACTTCTTCAGTTCGTTGACGATCGCCTTGGCTTCGGCCACGGGATCGACGGTTTCATCGAACGGCGCGATGTCGACGATATGCAGCAGCAGGCCGGTGCGCTGCAGATGGCGCAGGAACTGATGTCCCAGCCCGGCGCCTTCGGCCGCGCCTTCGATCAGGCCGGGAATGTCGGCCACCACGAACGATTGTTCGTGGTCGACGCGCACCACGCCCAGGTTCGGGTGCAGCGTGGTGAACGGGTAATCGGCAACTTTCGGCCGGGCGTTAGAAATATGCGAGATGAACGTCGACTTGCCGGCATTCGGCATGCCCAGCAGACCGACGTCGGCCAGCACCTTCAGTTCCAGCTTGAGCATGCGGCGCTCGCCGGGCTTACCGTCGACCTGCTGGCGCGGCGCGCGGTTGGTGCTCGACTTGAAATGCAGGTTGCCCCAGCCGCCCATGCCGCCCTCGGCCAGGCACACGATCTGGCCATGCTCGGTCAGATCGGCAATGACCTCGCCGGAATCCATGTCGGTGATCAGCGTGCCCACCGGCATGCGCAGCGTGATGTCTTCGCCGGCCGCGCCATAGCAGTCGGAGCCGCGGCCGTTTTCGCCGTTCTTGGCCACGTGCTTCTTGGCGTAGCGGAAGTCGATCAGCGTATTGATATTCCGGTCGGCCTGCGCGAACACGCTGCCGCCGCGGCCGCCGTCGCCGCCATCGGGGCCACCGAAGGGCACAAATTTCTCGCGCCGAAACGAAGCGCTTCCGTTACCGCCATTGCCGGCGATCGCTTCGATACGGGCTTCGTCAATGAACTTCATGTTGGTTTTCCGTGGTGGGTCAGACTCCCGCTCCGGAAACGTCGACATAACGAAGCGAAGCGGTGCCGGCAAGCGCGCGGCAAGGTTTCGGCCCGCGCACGGGCCGTCTGCATGGCGGCAGACAGAGCAAATGGTACGGCAAGGCCGCACCACGACGCCAGAAGCGTTTGACTGGCGCTTCTGGGCGCCGGAAAACAAAAAGCCCCGCATGCGATGCGGGGCCTTCGTGCTGCAAAGGCTGTTATCAGGCCGCCGGGACGACGCTGACTTGCTGCTTCTTGGCAGCGCCCTTGACGGCGAACTGCACGTGGCCGTCCACCAGCGCGAACAGGGTGTGGTCCTTGCCGATACCCACGTTGTCACCGGCGTGCACGCGCGTGCCGCGTTGACGAACGATGATGCCGCCGGCGTTGATGGCCTGGCCACCGTACACCTTCACACCCAGACGCTTCGATTCCGAATCACGGCCGTTCCGCGTAGAACCGCCGCCTTTTTTCTGTGCCATGTCTTAACTCCAGTTGACCTATTGCGATGTTGCCTGTGGTTGAGCGCCAGCTCAGGCCACGATGGCTTCGATGCGCAGTTCGGTGTAATTCTGACGATGGCCCTGACGCTTCTGGTAGTGCTTGCGACGGCGCATCTTGAAGATCTTCACCTTGTCGTGACGACCTTGGGCGATAACGGTAGCCTTGACGGAAGCCCCGCTCACCAGCGGCGTACCAAATTTGATTTGGTCGCCAGCGCCCACTGCGAGCACCTGGTCCAGCGTGATTTCTGCGCCAATGTCAGCCGGTATCTGTTCTACTTTCAGTTTTTCGCCAGCAGCAACCTTGTATTGCTTGCCGCCGGTTTTTACGACCGCGTACATTGTCGAACCTCTCGATGTTGAGTGAAACGTTGAATGCTGCTCCGAGACCTTCCGGAGCCGGCGCCGTTTCGTGCGCCGCAGACGGTGCGCGCGTGAGCGCGACCGAAGGAACCGGCGATTATAGACCGGTTCAAAGAAAAGCGCAAAGAAAACAATAAGATACGTCGCCGCGGCGCATGCTGCGGCGGACTGCGCACTTCGTGGCGCGATGTGTCAGGTCAAGTCGGCCAGCAGGAACCCGGCAAGCGCAGCAAACGCCACCCACCAGGCGGAGCGGCGGACAGGCCGTCGAGTCACCCTTTGTTTGTTCATGACGGGATTATAGAGGCGGCTGCTACCGCGTGAGACGGCCGATAAACCCTTCCAATGCGGCGCATGGACCGTCATGGCCTCACGCGCATCGCATATAATCCTCCGGTTTTGGTGCGACACGCACACTCGTGTCCGGGTAGCTCCAACGTAAGGAGCATCGACCTTCCGTTGAGACAAGGGGAAAGCCTCGGCCTGAACCGTCCAATCTCAACCATTTCTTGCTTTGACAAGCCCAGCCGCAAGGTTGGAGCGAGTCCATGTGTTGCGGGAAGGCCAGCGTATCGGCTAACTCGCAGCTTGCTATTTGCTGGATGGATTTCCAGCCATTGCCCAAAGGCGGGGACGCTTGCCTTTGGGCAGGTGTCTTTGCAGTACGCGCTCTCCCCGGAGGGTGCGGGTGGACATGCAGCGGCAGTTTCGCTGCGTGTTCGCTACATAGCATTTAAACCGACCCAATAGGGTCGGCGCTACGTTCTTTGGGACACAGGCCATGCGCTCGTAAGAGCCCGTCTGTTGTCAAGCGCCTGCCAGCACGGAGGCACTGAAGTAATGAAGTGAGGTTTCCCGGAGCGTATAGCTCTGCGCGTTATGGTTCGGTCGAATACACCCGCGAGGGTGCCTCGATAGAGAACCTGCTATGCGACTAGCAGTAGCCTAGGGAGACATGCGTCACTGGTAACGGTGGGGTGTGAAGCTCTTCTGACAACGCTGCCCCCGTAAGGGTGCGTCCATGCCGTGAGGCGGGGATGTAAAGGCTCCAAGCAGCAAAGGGGTCGAGGTGCGGGCTGGCTGGTATGGGTAACGCAGTGAACTGCTGATAAACGTCGTAAGGATTGCGGTGCCAAAGCTGCTGATAGGCACTAACCAAAAGGTACGTGGTCGGATGCCCCGCTCAAAACTCGGGACACGTCGCTAGTATGACCACCGGCGGAGAGGCAGGCCCTAACCCAGTCGTGTAATGCGCAGGGAACGTGGTAAGCCCGTATGGCTGCCGGAGTGCAGTTTGACTCAGGCAGGCGAACCGTAAGGAACGCTGTTGGCTGTGCGGGTATGGGAGGTTGGAGAAAGCGAACGCCAGGCTGTAATGGTCCGGATAGGGGTTGAAACATCATCCCACGCGAAAGCGAGCAGACTTCCAACTGGTCTTTCGTCGCAAGGCGGCTGACTGAACTCGCTTGTTTAATTTTCTTCCCTTGGGGGGTGACATGCCCCCAAGGGGGCATGTTGTCTCTGCTGTTTGGGGAAGTCCTCAAGATAGGAGAGCAGCATGGAAGCATTGATCCGAGAGGATGAATCTGCGCCCTCCGGCATCCCGCAACGATGGGGCGACATCAATTGGCGCCGCGTCGATCGGAATGTTCGGGCAATGCAGATTCGAATTGCGAAGGCAACACAGGAAAGGGACTGGCGCAGGGTGAAAGCCTTGCAACGATCCCTGACCCGCTCGTTTTCCGCCAAAGCATCGGCGGTAAGGCGAGTGGCGATGAACCAAGGTGCGCGGACGGCAGGAGTCGACCGCGAAAAGTGGAAATCGCCTGAGGTCCGATGGGAAGCCATTGGGCGGTTGAAGCGCCGGGGGTATCGGCCCATGCCATTACGGCGGGTCTTTATCCCCAAAGCCAACGGGAAGGAACGCCCTCTGGGTATTCCGACCATGTTGGACAGAGCCATGCAGGCGTTGTATCTGCTGGCGCTGGAACCAGTGTCCGAAGGGACGAGCGATCCGAACTCCTATGGGTTCCGGATCAATCGATCCACGGCGGATGCCATGTCCCAGCTATTCGTCAACTTATCCAGAAAGGCTTCGGCCCAATGGATCCTAGAAGCGGATATCAAAGGGTGTTTCGACCATATCAGCCACGACTGGCTGGAACGCAATGTCCCTATGGACAAAGCAATCCTGCGGAAGTGGCTGAAAGCTGGCGTGGTATTTCAAGGCCAGTTTCAGGCGACCGACGCTGGAACACCACAGGGGGGCATCATTTCCCCGACCTTGGCTAACGTGGCACTGAATGGGTTGGAACAACAACTGGTCGAGTCCCTACGGGCAAAGCTGGGAGTAACCAACACTAAGAAGTTGAAAGTGAATGTCGTACGATATGCGGATGACTTCGTGATCACCGGCTACACGCCGGAAGTTCTAGAAAACGAAGTGAAGCCGTGGGTGGAACAGTTCCTAGCAACAAGGGGGCTTTCGCTGTCCACGGAGAAAACGCGAATCGTCAACATCGCTGAAGGCTTTGACTTCCTTGGGTGGAATTTCCGGAAGTACTCGGGAACCCTGCTCATCAAACCGAGCAAGAAGAACGCACAAACGTTTTATTGCAAGGTGAAGGAGGTCATCAGTACTCACAGCGGGCGAAAGCAGGCGGACCTGGTCCAAACGCTGAACCCGATGCTTAGGGGCTGGGCGCAGTATCACAGCCCAGTGGTTGCGAAGGCGACGTTCACCAGAATGGAGCACCTGATTTTTAGGGCTCTGTGGCGGTGGGCAAAACGGCGACATCGAAGAAAGAAAGTTGACTGGGTGCGAAAGAAATATTTCGCATCAATCGATGATCGGAATTGGGTGTTCGGTTCCACGGAAGTGAACAAGGCTGGCGAACGCTACTGGAAAGGACTGTATTCGATCCCGAGTACGCCAATCCGGAGGCACAAGAAGGTGCGGGGGGACTACAACCCTTTCGACCCAGCGCAGGAAATGTATGGCGAAACGCTGCGACAGGAACGCATGGCAGAAAGCATGGCGTACCGGAAGCAGTGGGCAAAGCTGTTCATGTCCCAGCGAGGCTTGTGCGCGGTGTGTCACAGCGCGATAAGCAAAGAGACCGGGTGGCATGACCATCACATCGAACCCCGAGTAGTAGGTGGGTCCGACGCTCTAAGCAATCGTGTACTGGTACATCCCGACTGCCATGTCCAGGTTCATCACTACGGAAGAGTCGCAGTGAAGCCGGTGTTTGAATAACTCATACATTTTGTAGAGGCTTGAGCCGTATGCGGGGAAACTCGCACGTACGGTTCTTAGGGGGGAGGGGTCTAGCAATGGGCTCCTCCTACCCTCCCGAAACGGTGATCTCATCTTGTCCCAGTCTTCCGCCACTGCCTTGCTTGCCCCGGTCGCTGCCGACATGCGCGCCGTTGACGCCGTTATCCGCCGACGCCTGTCGTCGGAGGTTCCGCTGATCGAACAGATCGGCGAATACATCATCGGCGCGGGCGGCAAGCGCCTGCGCCCGGTCATCCTGCTGCTGTCCGCGCGCGCGTTCGGCTATGAGGGCCACCGCCACCACGAACTGGCCGCCGTCGTGGAATTCATCCACACCGCCACGCTGCTGCATGACGATGTAGTGGACGAATCCGAGCTGCGTCGCGGCCGCGAGACCGCCAACGCGGTATTCGGCAATGCGGCCAGCGTGCTGGTGGGCGATTTCCTCTATTCGCGCGCTTTCCAGATGATGGTGGAAGCCGGCAGCATGCGGATCATGGAGATTCTCTCCAACGCCACCAATGTGATCGCCGAAGGCGAAGTGCTGCAGTTGCTGAACATGCACGACCCCGATGTGACGGTCGAACGATACCTCCAGGTCATCCGCTACAAGACCGCCAAGTTGTTCGAGGCATCGTCACAACTCGGCGCCGTGCTGGCCGGCGCGGACGCGGAAATGGAAGAAGCCGCCGCCGAATACGGGCGCCGCATCGGCACCGCGTTCCAGTTGATTGACGACATGCTCGACTACACGGCCAGTGCGGAACAGATGGGCAAGAACGCTGGCGACGACCTGCGCGAGGGCAAGCCCACGCTGCCGCTGCTGCACTTGCTGGAACACGGCACCCGCGAGCAGCGTGAATTGGCGCGCGACGCGATCGTGCAAGGCGGCACCGAACATTTCGACGCCGTTTTCTCCGCGATCCACGCCAGCGGCGCGCTCGAGGTAACGTTCGCGGCCGCCCAGCGCGAAGCCGAAGCCGCGGAAAAAGCCGCACGGCAATTTCCCGATTCGGACCTCAAGACGACCCTGGTGGAACTCTGCGCCTATTCGCTGCAACGCCAGAGCTAAAGATCGGTGACGCCTTTTCTTTGGCTTTTCACTTCCCATCCGCAAAAAACGCTGCTAGAATTTTGTTCTTTGCTGCTCGCGACGCAAGTTGCACGGCAAACGAAATCGGGGTGTAGCTTAGCCTGGTAGAGCGCTACGTTCGGGACGTAGAGGCCGGAGGTTCGAATCCTCTCACCCCGACCAGATTTCGATGATCGGCACGCCGGTCATCCCAAGCATCAACAGAAAAGCCGCGCAGCAATGTGCGGCTTTTTTGCATTTGCTGCCCGATCCCGCCTTTGGCTGCCTTCGCGCGCAGCGCTGTCCGCCGCGGCCGGGCGCTCCGCCCCGCCTTGCTCCCGCCTCCGTTTTTTTGCCCCGCGCAAGTAGGGTTGCAGCCGTGTCGCGCAAACGCCAACGCGCGCGCGGGCCGGCTTTACAAAAAGTGACCCCGGCTGCAAACTGCCCCGATCCGGGACCCTCGCCCCGCTCGATCCCGCCGCAGTCAACCGCGCCGCCCGCCTTGCTGGTTTCAGGGCCGAGCGAGCGCAACTTGCACAGTATTTCGCCATGACACTAGGCCTTGCGCTTGCCCAGAGCCGGCGGATCGCGCCAGCGCTGCTAGCTCAGCTGGAGCAGTCGGCACGGGAAAAGAAAACGCAGTTGATCGATGAAATCATCGGCACCGGCACGATGTCGGCTCATGACGTCGCGATCTTTGCCGCGGACAAGTATCAGTTGCCGCTGCTGGACCTGTCGCAATACAACCTTAATCGCGTGCCGCCGGCGCTGGCCGGTAATCGGGAGTTCCACGCCCATCGCCTGCTGCCGCTGGGCCGGCGCGAAAACCGGCTGATCGTAGCGATGTCTGACCCGGCGAATCAAACCGGCATCGACGCGATCCGCCAGAAGTTCAACCTGCCGGTGGAAACCGTCGTCGTCGAGCACGACAAGCTGATGAAGCACGTGCGCGCGGCTGGCGAATCCGTCGGCACGCTCAAGAACATCTCGCCCGTTACGCCCACGGTGCAGAAGATGATCGAGTACGACCCGACAGCGGCCGCGGCAAGCGCGCGCAAGGGCCCGTCCAACGACATCGACGATGCGCCCGTGGTGCGCTTCCTGCAGAAGCTGCTGACCGAAGCCTTCCATCGCGGCGCATCGGACCTGCACTTCGAACCATTCGAATTCTTCTATCGCGTGCGTTTCCGCGTCGACGGCGTGCTGCAGGAGGTTGCGCGGCCGCCGCTCGATATCCGCGACAAGATCGCCACGCGCATCAAGGTACTGTCGCGGCTCGATATTTCCGAAAAGCGCGTGCCGCAAGACGGCCGGATGAAGCTTCTGATCTCTGTGCCGAAGGAAAAGGACAGCAAGGAAACGGTCGACAAGGCGATCGACTTCCGCGTGTCGACACTGCCTACGCTGTTCGGCGAAAAAATCGTGATGCGGATTCTCGATTCGTCATCCGACAAGCTCGACATCGACCAGCTCGGCTACGAGCCCGAACAGAAGCAGTTGCTGCTCGACGTGATCAAGCGGCCGTACGGGATGGTGCTGGTCACCGGCCCGACCGGTAGCGGCAAGACCGTATCGCTCTATACGTTCCTGAACATGCTGAATCAGGGCGACATCAATATTTCCACGGCCGAGGATCCGGCGGAAATCCAGTTGCCGGGCATCAATCAGGTCAACGTCAACGACAAGGCCGGCCTGACCTTTGCGGCAGCGCTGAAGTCTTTCCTGCGCCAGGATCCGGACATCATCATGGTGGGCGAAATCCGCGATCTGGAAACGGCCGACATCTCGATCAAGGCGGCGCAGACGGGCCACCTCGTGCTGTCCACACTGCACACCAACGATGCGCCGACCACGCTGACGCGGCTGATGAACATGGGCGTGGCGCCGTTCAATATCGCCTCGTCGGTGCTGATGATCACCGCACAGCGGCTGGCGCGCAGGCTGTGCACGTGCAAGCGGCCCGGCGAGCTGGCGCCGCAGGTGCTGATCGACGCCGGCTTCTCGGAGGCCGACATCGACGGCAGCTGGCAGCCTTACCATCCGGTCGGCTGCGAGCGCTGCAACGGCAGCGGATACAAGGGACGTTGCGGCATTTATCAGGTGATGCCGATTTCGGAGCCGATGCAGCAGATCATTCTGTCGCACGGCACGGCACTGCAGATAGCCGAACAAGCCCGTCGGGAGGGCGTGCTATCGTTGCGGGAAGCTGGACTCAAGAAGGTCAAGCAGGGCGTCACGTCACTCGAAGAAGTGCTGGCGACCACAAACACGTAAAACAATAGTTAGTCGGGGGTCAACATCATGGCGACGCGCGCACCAGCGGCGAGCGCCCGGACGGCAGCGCCGTCGCGGGCCAAATCGGGGCAGAAGGCGCCCACGCAATACATCTTTGAATGGGAAGCCAAGGACCGCAAAGGCAAGTCCTTCAAGGGCGAGCAGCGGGCCGAGAGCCAGGCCGAAGTCACGGCCACCCTGCGCAAGCAGGGGCTGACCGTCGTCAAGATGAAAAAGCGCAAGGCGGCGCGCGGCAAGAAGATCACCGAAAAGGACATCGCGTACTTCACGCGCCAGCTGTCGACAATGCTCAAGGCCGGCATTCCGCTGCTGCAGTCCATCGACATCATCGCGCGCGGCCACGCCAACCCGAATTTCACGCAGTTGCTCAACATCATCCGCTTCGACATCGAAGCCGGTAGCAGCATGGCCACGGCGTTCCGCCGCCATCCGCGCTACTTCGACACGCTCTATTGCAATCTCATCGACGCCGGCGAACAGGGCGGTATTCTCGACGCCCTGCTGGAACGCCTTTCGCTCTACATGGAAAAGAGCATCGCGCTGAAGAGCCAGATCAAGTCCGCGATGATCTATCCGATCGCGGTGCTGACCGTGGCCTTTGCCGTGACCGTGGTGTTGATGATCTTCGTGATCCCGGCCTTCAAGGGGGTGTTCTCAAGCTTCGGCGCCGCGCTGCCCGCGCCCACCCAGATGGTCATCGGCATGTCCGACTTCTTTGTCGACCACTGGTATCTGATCATTGGCGTGCCGATCTTCTCCATCATCGGCTACATCCACGCGCGCAGAAAATCGGAAAAGGTGCAGCGCTGGCATGACAAGGCGCTGCTCAGGATGCCGATCTTTGGCAGCCTGTTCCGCAAGGCCGTGATTGCCCGCTGGACGCGCACGCTGGCCACGATGTTCGCCGCCGGCACGCCGCTGGTGGAATCGATGGAGTCCGTGGCGGGCGCCGCGGGCAACTGGCTGTACTACGACGCCACGCGCGAGATCGAACAGTCGGTGCGCATCGGCACCAGCCTGACCAACGCCATGCAGGCCACGCACGTGTTCGACAACATGGTGCTGCAGATGACACAAATTGGTGAGGAATCTGGCGCGCTCGACAACATGCTGCTCAAGGTGGCCGAGTTTTACGAGCGCGAAGTCGACGACGCCGTGGCCGCCATTTCCAGCCTGATCGAGCCGCTGATCATCGTCATTCTTGGCGTGCTGATCGGCGGCATGGTGGTGGCCATGTATCTGCCGATCTTCAAGCTGGGCCAGGTGGTTTAACGTCGGAAGCTTTCAAGCATGGAATCTGTATTTGGCGCAGGCGGCGCCGTCACGCTGGCGTCGCTGGCCGCGCTGCCGCCGGCGATGCTGATCGGAATGGCCGGGGCGGTCGGCCTGATTGTGGGCAGCTTTCTCAACGTGGTGATTCATCGCCTGCCCCGGATGATGGACTTCGACGAGGCCAACTACATCGCCGAAGTACGCGGCGAACCGTTGCCGCATCCGGCGCGCTACAACCTCATGGCGCCGCGCTCCGCTTGCCCGCATTGTGGTCACCAGATCGCCGCGTGGGAGAACATTCCGATCGTCAGCTACGTATTCCTGCGCGGCAGGTGTTCGGCTTGCAAGGCGCCGATCAGCATCCGCTATCCGCTGGTAGAAGCGGTCAGCGGCGTGCTCAGCGCGCTGGCGATGTGGCATTTCGGTCCGACCGTCCAGGCGCTGGCGGCCATCGTAATGATCTGGGCGCTCATCGCGGCGTTCATGATCGACGCCGACACGCAGCTGCTGCCGGACCAGATCACGCTGCCTCTGCTGTGGCTTGGCCTGCTGCTCAACCTGCAGGGATGGTTCGTGCCGCTGCAGGACGCCGTGATCGGCGCGGCGGCAGGCTATCTGTCGCTATGGAGCGTCTATTGGCTGTACAAGCTGATCCGCGGCCGCGAAGGCATGGGCTACGGCGATTTCAAGCTGATGGGTGCGCTCGGGGCATGGTTTGGATGGCAGGCGTTACCGGCGCTCATCCTGATGTCGTCGATCGTGGGCGCGGTGCTGGGCGGCGCGATGCTGCTGCTCCAGCGCAAGGGCAGCGAGACGACATTTCCGTTTGGACCTTACATCGCCGGTGCGGGCCTGATCATTCTGTTTTTCGGCCCGGACGTGCTGCCGCTGGGCCTCGTTGCCGGGCGATAGTCTCAAAACTGGTATCGTTGGCGGCATTCGCCACACGAACAATTCTTTCCCATGCTGGAAATAGGCCTGACCGGCGGCATCGGCTCCGGCAAGACCCGCGTTGCCGACATGTTGGCGGCACGCGGCGCTGCCTTGATCGATACGGACCTGCTCGCGCACGAGATTACCGCGCCGGGCGGCGCCGCCATCGCTCCGCTGGTGGATGCATTTGGCCCGCAATGCCTGCGCCCCGACGGCGCCATGGACCGCGACGCCATGCGCGCTCTGGTGTTCTCGGATCCGCTGGCCAAAGCGAAGCTCGAAGCGATCACGCATCCCTTGATCCGCCAGCTCACCGAAGCGCACGCGGCGGCGCTGCGAGAATCCGGCGCATACCCATACTTGATCTACGTCGTGCCGCTGCTGGTGGAATCCGGCACGTGGCGCACGCGCGTCGGCCGCGTACTGGTGGTGGACTGCCGTGAGGAAACCCAAATATCGCGCGTGATGGCGCGCAATGGGTTCACGCGCGAACAGGTTCAGGCAATCATGCGCAAACAGGCGTCTCGCGCGCAGCGGCTGGCGGTGGCCGACGATGTGATCGACAACGACGGGCCGCCGGAGGCATTGGCGCCCCAGGTTGACATGCTCGATGCCGCCTATCGACGGCTGTCCGGCGCCGCCGGCAGCGTTTAGGCGATGGCACGATGCCGCTCACGTCCCGCCAACGCCGCTTGGACAGAATTCGATTTGTCCTCGCGCCCTGACTCGCATAGAATGCGCTGAAACATGCCGGCAAAAGTACGTTGTGTGACGGTTTCCGGCGCGGGCGGCTTGCTGGGAATGTCGCTGATGCTGGCCGATGCATCGAGGAAACCCGCCGCGGACGGCCCCCCTTGCCTCCGACTGAAACGAACCGCCAATCGGCGCGTAGCACGGACACCGACTTGATCCTGTACGAATATCCTTTCAACGAACGCATCAGGACGCTCCTGCGCCTGGAGGATCTGTTCGATCGGCTGGATTATTTCCTCGCGCAGGAACATCCACTCCAGCATCACGTTGCCATCACGACGATCTTCGAGATCATCGATGTGGCGGGACGTGCCGACCTGAAGACCGACCTGATCAAGGAGCTGGAGCGTCAGCGCCAGGCGTTGGCGCCGCTGCGCGCAAATCCGCAGATCGATCAGGATGCGCTGGCCAGCGTCATTTCGGAAATCGAGCAGGGCATTGCGGCGCTGAACCAGACTGTCGGCAAGGCCGGACAACTGCTGACCGACAATGAATGGCTGACGAGCATCCGCAGTCGCGCCATCATTCCCGGCGGGACGTGCGAGTTCGATCTGCCTGCGTATTTTGCATGGCAACACCGGCCGGCCGAGGACCGGCGTGCCGACATCCTCAAATGGGCGCGCCCGCTGGCGTCGCTGCGCATGGGTGCGACCATCGTGCTACGCCTGCTGCGCGAGTCAGGCCAGAGCGGCAAGGTCATCGCCACCGGCGGCAGCTACCAGCAAATGCTATCGGGCCGCAGCCATCAGCTGATGCAGGTGTACCTGGACGAGTCGCTGTTGGCATTCATCCCCGAGATGAGCGCCAACAAGTACATGCTCTGGGTGCGCTTCACGCAGCAGGACGGCGACATGCGGCCGCGCTCGGTCGATGCGGACATTCCGTTCCTGCTCAAGCTTTGTAATTTCTGAAGTCCATGCCAGCTGTCGTCAAATGTCCCACCTGCGGCAAGGATGTTGCCTGGGTGCAGGAGAACAAGTTCCGCCCTTTCTGCTCCGATCGCTGCAAACAGATCGACCTTGGCGCGTGGGCTTCGGAAAAATATGTCATCGGCGGCAAGCCCGGCGAAACACCCTCGCCGGACCTGCCCGCGGACGAAGAGGACTGACCTCCTGTATTGCCGCCCTACCTTGCCGCTAGAACGCGACGGCGGAACGCCAGGCAAACCACGATGAATGCGGCGAGGCCCAGCCACTGGGCCATCACGCCAAAATTGGGACCCACCAGCGCCAGCGGCGCTTCCTTGCCCGACAAGCCGATGGCGGCCGCCAGCGCGACGCCGACCAGGCTTTCCCCCACGATCAGCCCCGACGCCAGCAGCGTGCCCCTTCTCTCGGCGTGATCGAGCGCGGTCTTGACTTCTTCTCCGCGCGCCAGCGCCCGTCGCCGCTCCGACCGTTTCAGCCACCATGACAGGACCGCGCCGACTACCAGCGCGGAACTGATCGTCGGCGGCAGGTAAATCCCGATCCCCACGGCCAGCACTGGCAGGCGTGCCACGCCGCCGCGACGGCGCAACATCTCGTCGATCGCGATCAGCACGACGCCCACGCCGACGCCAATCACGATCATCGTCCAGTTCAGCTTGTGGGTGAAAATGCCGGTGGCGATCGCGGTCATCAGCGTCGCCTGCGGCGCAGCCAGCGCCTGGTTGGGATCCATGTCCGCGCGCGGCAATGCGCCCGCGAATCCATAGGCGTTGTAGAGCAGGTCAAGCACCGGCGGAATGACCGCGGCGCCCACCACGCAGCCGATCAGCAACGCAACCTGCTGACGCCACGGCGTGGCGCCGACAAGCCAGCCGGTCTTCAGGTCCTGCAAGTTGTCGTTGGCGATCGATGCCACGGCCACCACCGCGGACGTGGTGAAGATGGCCAGGGCAATAGCAAACTTGCCGCCCGCAGGCGTATCGAGCAGGCCGTTGAGCGAGCCCAGCGCGAGAATCAGCAACGACACGAGGATCACCGCAATGATGCCGATCCCGGAAATCGGGCTGGCGGACGACCCGACCAGTCCCGCCATATAGCCGCACGCCGCCGCGACGAGAAAGCCGAAGGCAAACGCGAACAATACCGCGCAACCGACCAACTTCCATTGCGCAGCGCCATCGAGCGGCGCGGGTGCGAGGAAATGCCCGAACGTGATGACCATCACCACGAGCAGTGCCAGCGTGATCGCGCCAATCCAGCGCGCCGGCATGTCCCGCTGCGTGCGAGGCACCTCACCACCCGCGCTCGCCGCGCTGCCGCGCAGGGCGCCCATCGACGCGCGCACGCCATCGAGCATGGGCTTGAAGAGCGTGCCGAGCGTCCAGATCGCCGCGATGCCGATGGTGCCCGCACCGATAAAGCGAGCTTGCGAACTCCAGATCGACGTGCCGAAACTCTGCAGGGTCGCATCGGCCGGCATCGGCGTGATCGCCGTCAGCCATGGCACTGCAATGCCCCACGTCAGGACCAGTCCAAGCAGCATTGCCAGGGCGCCGACGATGCCTACCAGATAGCCGGCTCCCACCAGGGCGAGCGAAAATCCCATCGACAGGCGCACCACCGAAGCGCCGACGGCAAACCAGGCGTTCGCGCCTTCGGCGAGCACGCGCAGTCCGCCCGCGGCAAAACTGAACAAACCCGCTGCCAGGCCGCCGGCCATCAAGTCCGCCAGGCCGGTCGCCTGCTTCTTGCCGGAAGCATCGGTGCCGGCGCTGCCGACTCGCAGGATTTCGGCGGCCGCTACGCCTTCGGGGTATGGCAGATCGCTTTGCACCACCATCGCGTGGCGTAACGGAATGCTGAAGATCACGCCGAGCATGCCGCCTGCGGCGCAGATCGCCAGCGTTTGCCAGAACGGGAATCCCTGCCAGTGACCGAGCATCACCAGGCCTGGCAGGATAAAGATGATGGATGACAGGGTCCCCGCGGCCGACGCCTGGGTCTGCACCATGTTGTTCTCGAGGATATTGGCCCCCGGAAACAGGCGAAGCGCGGCCATCGAAATCACAGCAGCCGGGATCGCCGACGAGAACGTCAGCCCGACCTTGAGACCAAGGTAAATGTTCGAGGCGGTGAACACCACCGTGATCAAGGCTCCGAGAATGATGCCGCGCAGCGTCAGTTCGGGCAGCGAAACAGCGTCATCGATACGATCGACACGTTGCATTGATCCTCCTGATTCGTGTTGCGAAGTAAAAAAAAGCCCGGTCGGGACCGGGCACTATTTGTTGCAGTTTCAGACGGGGCGCGACTCTTGCGCCAGCCATTCGACGACCGGAATCGTCGCGGGCAGCAGCGGCCCGACGTCGACCGGCACCGCCTGCCAGGAAAAGGCCTGGCCCTCCCTGCCGACCGGGTCGCCGCGCCACTCGGTGATCTTGCAGAAATACAGCCGCACATACGCGTGCGGATAGTCATGCTCAAGGATATGCCAGCGTTCGCTGCGCAGGATGTCCAGGCCCAGTTCCTCGTGGAGTTCGCGCGCCAAGGCCGCCTCGACGCTCTCGCCGGGCTCGAGCTTGCCGCCAGGAAATTCCCAGTAGCCCTCATAGGGCTTGCCCGCCGGCCGCTGCGCCAGCAGGAAGCGGCCATCGGGCTGGATCATCACGCCAACCGCCACTTCCGTGACCTTGCGCGTCTGCCCGTCGGCCGTCGTCACGGTTTCCACTGCGACATCCGTCATGCCCATCATTCCTTGCCGGCGAGAAACGGCTTGCCATGCTTGCCGCCCCAGTCACGGGCAAACTGCCAGGCCACCCGCCCCGAACGCGAACCGCGCTCCAGCGCCCAGACCAGCGCGTCGCCGCGTGCCGCCTCGACATCCGCCGGCGTACAACCGAAGTGCGCCAGCCAGTGCCCCACGATCGCCAGATACTCGTCCTGCTTGGGCGGGTAGAACGACAACCACAGGCCGAAGCGCTCGGACAGCGAGATTTTTTCCTCGACCACCTCTCCCGGATGGATCTCGCCATCGGACGTGTGGTGGTAGGTCTCGTTGTCCTTCATGTACTCGGGCAGCAAATGGCGGCGATTCGACGTGGCATAGATCAGGACGTTGTCCGATTGCGCCGCCACCGAGCCATCGAGCGCCGACTTCAGCGACTTGTAGCCCGATTCGCCGTCCTCGAAGGACAGGTCGTCGCAGAAAACCACGAACCGTTCCGGACGCGACGCCAGTCTTTCCACGATATCGCCCAGATCTCCGAGGTCGTCCTTGTCGACCTCGACCAGACGCAGGCCATTCTTGACGAACTCGTTCAGGCACGCCTTGATCAGCGACGACTTGCCCGTGCCGCGCGCGCCAGTCAGCAGCACATTGTTGGCGGGGAGGCCGCCCACGAACTGGCGCGTATTGGCGACGATTGCATCCTTCTGGCGATCAATGTTCTTCAGATCGTTCAGGTATATCGGCGGCAGCTGGCGAATCGCCTGCAGGTAGCCAATATTGCCAAACAGGCTTTGACGCTTGCGCCAGCGGAACGCTACCGCCTCTTTCCAGTCCGCATCGGTCAATTCCGGCGGAAGCCATTGTTCAAGACGGGCAAGAAAGCTGTCGAGACGTGCTGCGAGATCGGACATGGGGCGATTCTTCAGAAAACGGACGGTGAAGCGGCGATGTTACGAACGGTAGTCGGCGTTGATCGACACGTAGTCATGCGACAGGTCGCACGTCCATACCGTGGCGTCGGCGTTGCCCCGGCCCAGGGCGATCCGTACGGTGATCTCGGCCTGCTTCATCACGCGCTGGCCGTCCTCTTCGCGATAGTCGGGGTTGCGGCCGCCATCCCGCGCTACCCAGACATCGTCCAGCCACATGTTCACGGGGTTGACGTCGAGATCGTTCACGCCGGCATAGCCGATCGCCGCAAGAATGCGGCCGAGGTTGGGGTCCGACGCGTAGAAAGCGGTCTTCACCAGCGGTGAATGCGCCACTGCATATGCGATCTGGCGGCACTCGGCGACGTCCTTGCCGCCTTCGACGCGGATCGTCATCAGCTTGGTGGCGCCCTCGCCGTCGCGCACGATCATCTGCGCGAGCTCCTGCGCCAGGTCGGTGACGGCGTTGCGCAGCGCCTCGAAAGCGGGGCCTTCCGCGCTGTCCACGCGCGCGCCCGATTTGCCCGAGGCGATCAGCACGAACGAATCATTGGTGGACGTATCGCCATCGATCGTGATGCTGTTGAACGAATGATCCGCTGCATGCGCCACCAGCTTCTGCAGCACGGCCTGCGGCACGGCCGCGTCCATGGCGATAAAGCCGAGCATCGTGGCCATGTTCGGGCGAATCATTCCCGCGCCTTTGCTGATGCCCGACATCGTCACGGTCTTTCCGTCGATCTGCACCGTGCGCGATGCTGCCTTCGGCTGCGTGTCGGTGGTCATGATCGCTTCAGCCGCGGCCAGCCAATTGTCGGCGCGCGCATTGGCGATGGCCGTGGGCAGCGCCGCGGTCAGGCGGTCCACCGGCAGTTGTTCCAGAATCACGCCGGTGGAAAACGGCAGCACCTGGTTGGCGGCGATGCCGAGCTGCTTGGCCAGGGCATCGCACGTGGCGCGTGCCGCGGCAAGGCCTTGCTCGCCAGTGCCGGCATTGGCGTTACCGGTGTTGACCACAAGCGCGCGGATCCCGGCGCCAGCGGCCAGGTGTTCGCGGCACACCTGTACCGGCGCGGCGCAGAAGCGGTTCTGCGTGAAAACGCCGGCCACGGTGCTGCCTTGGTCGACACGCACCACGAGCACATCCTTCCGATTGGCCTTGCGAATACCGCCCTCTGCCCAGCCAAGTTCGACGCCGGCGACGGCTTTCAGGTTTTCTGCCTGGGGAAGGGGAAGGTTCACGGGCATGTTCGTATCCTCAATTCTTCTGACGCATCTGACGAAGATGCCCGCTGACACAGGGGTCGAGCGGGCATGTCCTTGTAACGGGGTCGATGATCAGCGCTTCAGCGTGGCATGGGCGCGGTCATCGGGCAACAGGCTGGCGTGATCAGCTCAGCTTGCCGTGGCACTGCTTGAACTTCTTGCCCGATCCGCACGGGCAAGGATCGTTGCGGCCGACCTTCGGCATGCCGGCCAGCGCGAGGTCGGCGCCGCCCATCGCGGCCATCGCCGCGGTTGACGTGCTGCGGCGCGCGGTTGCGTCTTCAACAGATTCGCCACCTTCCGCGAATTCGTCATGCTTGTACTGAATGTTCTCCAGATGCGACAGTCCTTCCTCGATCTGCTCGGAAGCCTGCTCCAGTTGCTCTGGCGACTGGATCTGCACGTTGAACACCACGCGCGTGACTTCGCTCTTGATCACATCCAGCAGACGCGCAAACAACTCGAACGATTCGCGCTTGTATTCCTGCTTCGGATCCTTCTGCGCATAACCGCGCAGGTGGATGCCCTGACGCAGGTGATCGAGCGCCGCCAGATGTTCGCGCCAGTGCGTGTCGATGCTCTGCAGCATGACCGAGCGCTCGAAGCCGGCAAACGATTCGCGCCCCACCTGAGCCACCTTGGCGTCGTAGGTTTCGCGCGCTGTCTTGAGGATCAGGTTCAGCAGGTCTTCGTCTTCGATGCTCTGCGCGGCCTCGACGGTCTTGGCCAGCGGAACGTCCAGGCTCCAGTCGTCGCGCAGGCGCTGCTCCAGGCCGGCGATATCCCATTGCTCTTCCATGGTGTCGGCCGGCACGTATTCGCGGAACAGTTCCACAATCACGCTTTCGCGCAGATTGGCAACCATGTCGCCCACATCCTGCGCTTCCAACACGTCGTTACGGAGCTTGTAGATTTCCTTGCGCTGGTCGTTGGCGACGTCGTCGTACTGCAGCAGTTGCTTGCGGATGTCGAAATTGCGACCTTCCACCTTGCGCTGCGCCGATTCGATCGAACGCGTGACGATACCCGCCTCGATCGGCTCGCCCTCCGGCATCTTCAGGCGCTCCATGATGGCGCGCACGCGATCACCCGCGAAAATGCGCAGCAGCTGGTCGTCCAGCGACAGATAGAAGCGCGACGAGCCCGGATCGCCCTGGCGACCGGCGCGGCCGCGCAGCTGGTTGTCGATACGGCGCGATTCGTGGCGTTCGGTCCCGACGATATGCAGGCCGCCCGCAGCCTTGACCTGCTCGTGCAGCGACTGCCATTCGTCCTTGAGTTGCGCGATCTTGGCCGCCTTCTCTGCGTCCGACAGGCTGGCGTCGGCCTCGATAAAGCCGGCCTGCTTCTCGACGTTGCCGCCCAGCACGATGTCGGTGCCACGGCCAGCCATGTTGGTGGCAATGGTGATCATCTTCGGACGGCCGGCCTGCGCCACGATCTCCGCTTCACGCGCGTGCTGTTTGGCGTTCAGCACCTGGTGCGGCAGCTTTTCCTTGTTCAGCAGGTCCGACAGATATTCGGACGTCTCGATCGAGGTGGTGCCGACCAGCACCGGCTGGCCGCGCTCGTAGCAGTCGCGGATGTCGCGCACCACGGCGTCGTAGCGCTCTTTCGAGGTCTTGTAGATCTGATCCTGCAGGTCCTTGCGCTGCGCCGGACGATTGGTCGGGATCACGACCACTTCCAGGCCGTAGATTTCCTGGAATTCGTACGCTTCCGTGTCGGCCGTGCCGGTCATGCCGGCCAGCTTCTCGTACATGCGGAAGTAGTTCTGGAACGTGATGGTCGCCAGCGTCTGGTTTTCCTGCTGGATGGTGACGCCTTCCTTGGCTTCCACGGCCTGGTGCAGCCCGTCGGACCAGCGGCGGCCGGTCATCAGGCGGCCGGTGAATTCATCGACGATGACCACTTCGTCGTTCTGGACCACATAGTGCTGGTCGCGATGGAACAGGCAGTACGCGCGCAATGCCGCATACAGGTGGTGCATCAGCGTGATGTTCTGCGGCGCATAGAGCGATTCGCCTTCGGCGATCAAACCCTGGGCCGCCAGCACCTGCTCGGCCTTTTCGTGGCCAGCTTCGGTCAGGTAGACCTGGTGTCCCTTCTCGTCGACGTAATAGTCGCCCGGTTTTTCCACGCCGGTGCCGTCGGCCTTTTCCTCGCCGATCTGGCGTTCCAGCAGTTGCGGAATGCCGTTCATGCGCTGATAGAGATCGGTCTGGTTTTCGGCCTGACCCGAAATGATCAGCGGCGTACGCGCTTCGTCGATCAGGATCGAGTCCACCTCGTCGACGATGGCGTAATGCAATGGGCGTTGCACACGTTGCGACGGGTCGTAGACCATGTTGTCGCGCAGATAGTCGAAGCCGAATTCGTTATTGGTGCCGTAGGTGATGTCCGCGTTGTACGCCACCTGCTTCTGGTCGTGCGGCATCTGCGACAGATTCACGCCCACCGACAGACCCAGGAAGTTGTACAGGCGCCCCATCCATTCGGCGTCGCGCTGGGCCAGGTAATCGTTGACCGTCACCACATGCACGCCCTTGCCGGTCAGCGCATTGAGATAGACGGGCAGCGTGGCGGTCAGCGTCTTGCCTTCGCCGGTACGCATTTCGGCAATCTTGTTGTCGTTCAGCACCATGCCGCCGATCAGCTGCATGTCGAAGTGGCGCATCTTCATGACGCGCTTGCTGGCCTCGCGGCAAACGGCAAATGCTTCGGGCAGCAACGACTCGAGCGATTCGCCGCCGGCGTGGCGCTGGCGGAACGTCTCGGTCATGCCGCGCAGTTCGTCGTCCGAAAGCGTTTCGAACTTCGGCTCCAGCGCGTTGATCTGCGCAACCGTGCGCCGATATTGTTTGATCAGCCGTTCGTTGCGGCTGCCGAAGACTTTCTTGAGAAGGCCCGTGATCATCGAGTGCTTTCACCTGCCTGAACGCCCGGTAGGAAACCGTGCGGCCACGCGTGAGGAATGGGTAGATTGGCGCGAAACGCCGAGTTTATCATGTGCCGATGAGCTGGCCCGACCTGTTGCCAGCACAGAATCTGCACAGGTGCAACAGCCTCGCCGTAGTGCCGAGTTGCAAATCCAGCAGGTTGGGACAATGGCAAGATCTTCAATGTTCCGGGCGCCCGCCGCCGAAGGGACGGCCCAACGGCCCAGCGGCTCAGCGGATGGCGGTGCGGTCCGTGGCGACCGGCGCCAGCGCGAGCGGCGCCGGGGTTGCGGCGCGCAGGAAAGTCGCGGGATTGCGTGGCATGCCGTTCACATGGACCTCGAAATGGAGATGGGCGCCGGTCGAACGGCCAGTGCTGCCGACGCGCCCGATCATTTGCCCGGGACGTAACAGATCGCCCACTTTCACCAACGATTTCGACAGGTGGGCGTAGCGCGTCTTGAGGCCGTCGCCGTGCTCGATATCGATCATGTTGCCGTACTCGGGGTGCCATTCCGCGGCCACCACCACGCCGCCGGCCGCGGCAAGAATCGGCGTGCCCGACGGCGCCACAAAATCCACACCCTCATGCTGGGAGCGCCGTCCGGTGAACGGGTCGATGCGCGCACCGAAGCTCGATCCATCGTAGCCCGTCGCCACCGGGACAACGTTCGGCTGGCGCCGCTCGCGCATCTGGCGATCCATCAGAGCCGTCTCGATGACATCGAAATAGTCGGTGCGGTGTCCGGCCTGCTCGCCCAGCCGCGTCAGTTCGGCGCGCAATTCGGGCAGCGTCAATTCGCGGGACAGCGCCGGGCTGGCGGGCCCTCCGCGCGCAGGCAGCCGGCTGAAATCGAAATCCTGCGGCGAAATGCCGGCGAGGCCCGAGACGCGCTCGCCGAGGGCGTCGAGCCGCACCATCTGCGCCTGCAACTCGCCCACGCGCGCGGCCAGCACCGCAAGGTTTTCGCGCAGATATGCGTTGTCATGCGCCTGGCGGGCAATCTGCGGGGCGGCGTTGTGACGGGTCAACAGCCACGTCAGGCCAGACGACGCAGCGGCCACCAGAAGGCACAGCGCGAGACCTAGCAGCGCGACGCGTGTCCGCGTCAATTGCATGCGGAACACCCGCGGTGCGCGCGGATGCAGAACGATGATTTGCATGAGACTTGCCCCAATCTCCCAGGATCGGTGCCAGTTGGCGCCGACGCGCATGCGGCCATCACGTCCCCGCGCCCGGACAGCGAGGATTGCGCGCTAGAATGCGCGCATGCGCTTGTTCACCCACCATGCCCTCCAGACACCCGCCGCCAAGCCGCTCAATGACTGGCTGACGAAAGCCGGGCCGGTTTCGGCGCTGATGCAGACGGCGCGGCAACTGGCATCGCTGGAGGCAGAAGTACTGTCGCTGCTGCCGCCGGGCATGCGGGCCGGCATTGCCGTGGCAGGCGTGAAGACCGACACCCGGGGACCTCAGGCGGAGCAGACTTTGCTCTTGCTGGCCGCACATGGCGCGGCGGCCGCCCGCGTCCGGCAAGTGGTGCCGACCTTGCTTTCAAGGCTGCAGCAACGCGGCTCGCAGGTTACTGCAATCCGTGTGCGGGTACAACCGGAGGTTGGGCGCGCCGATTGGGACGTCGGCCCCGTCGAGCGCAAGCCGCGCACCGCAAATATTCCCTCTAACGGCCTGCAGAGCATGGACGCGCTGGCGCGCAGCCTGCCCGAATCGCCGCTGAAGGACGCGCTGCAGACGCTGCTGTCGCGGCACCGCTAGACCGGCGTCGACATCGCACGCCCTGGCCCACGCAAAGTCGGGCTCTCCCAAGCAAAAACCCCGCATTCTTACGATTGCGGGGTTTTTTTCTTGCAGCAGCCCGAAGGCCGGGCGGCGGTCAGGCGAAGGCTGGCTGCACCTGCGGCAGGAAAGCGGTCGGTGCTTCCTCGACCTTATCGAAGGTCACAAACTCATAGGCTTCCTGGTCCGCCAGCAGCGCGCGCAACAGTTGGTTGTTCAGGCCGTGGCCCGACTTGTGCGCAATATACGAACCGATCAGCGGATGGCCGACCACGTACAGGTCGCCGATCGCATCCAGGATCTTGTGGCGGACGAACTCGTCGCCGTAGCGCAGTTCCTCATTGTTGAGCATGCGGTGCTCGTCGAGCACGATGGCGTTGTCCAGGCTGCCGCCACGCGCCAGGCCCATCTCGCGCAACGCTTCCACCTCATGGGCAAAACCGAAAGTGCGGGCGCGGGCGATCTCGCGCACGTAGCTCGTGTCGGCGAAGTCGATCGAAAACGTCTGCCCAGTCTTGTCGACTGCGGGATGACGGAAGTCAATCGTAAAGGCGAGCTTGAAGCCAAAGAACGGCTCCAGCCGCGCCAGCTTGTCGCCTTCGCGGACTTCCACGGCTTTCTTCACGCGGATGAAGCGCTTGGCGGCCGATTGCTCTTCGATACCGGCCGATTGCAGCAGGAACACGAACGAGGCGGCACTGCCGTCCATGATCGGGATTTCCTCGGCATCGACGTCCACATAAAGATTGTCGATGCCAAGCCCGGCGCAAGCCGACATTAAGTGCTCCACGGTGGAGACACGTGCACCATTCTTCTGCAGCACCGAAGCCAGGCGGGTATCGCCGATTGCCGACGCGGCCACCGGGATTTCCACCGGCTCGGGCAGGTCGACGCGGGTAAAGACGATGCCGGCATCGGCGGGAGCGGGCCTCAGCGACAGCGTCACTTTTCGACCCGAGTGCAAACCAATGCCAACCGTCTTCACCAGGGATTTGATAGTGCGCTGTTTGAGCATGACGGCCTCAACTATTATAAAAAGCTATTGGGCGTAAATTCTAATAATGCGATACTACCATCACTCGGTATATTGCGACGCACCACATTGTTTCCGAGTGTTAGGCAACGCCGTCAAAGATAACTAAACGCCACAATATTTGCGCGTTCGTATCAGGAGCGCAACGCTTCCAATACAGCTTCCGCGCTGCTGACCTTGAATTCACCGGGCGCCTCGACGGCCAGATGTTTCACCACGCCGTCCTCGACGATCATCGCGTAGCGCTTTGCGCGAACGCCCAGTCCGCGCTGGCTCAGATCCTGATCGACGCCCAGCGCCCTGGCCCATTGCGCCGCGCCGTCGGCCATCATCCGGACCTTGTCGCCAGTCTGTTGATCGCGTGCCCACGCGCCCATGACGAAGGCGTCGTTGACCGCATGACACCATACTTCATCCACGCCGGCCGCGCGCAGTTGGTCGTGCGCCTGGACGAATCCCGGAACATGCTTGGCCGAGCAGGTCGGCGTGAATGCGCCGGGCAGGCCAAACACCACGATTTTCTTGCCCTTGACCAGTTCAGCCACGGAAAAGGCGTTGGGTCCCAGCGCGCAGCCGCCGGACTCGGTTTCGAAAAATTCGTACAACGTCGCGTCCGGGACGCGTTGGCCAACGGCGATCATGGTATTAGATCCTGTGGGGAAAACCCTGCCTGCATCATAGGGGCGGATGCGATCATCCACCAAGCGTGAAGCGCCATGGCGCGCTCCAGGTGCAGGGGAAACACCTTGCTGAAAAGGCCGCGCGGCGCGTCGGTTGGACGCGCCGCGCGGACGATGGCATCCCGCCGCCGGTGCGCGGGAAAGCAGTCCGGGGAGGCGGCCGATGGCCCGCCTTTCCCGGCAACGGGATGCGATGGACGACATGCGGCGCGGGTGCGGCGCAGCCGGGCGCGCTGACGAGTTGCGTCAGTCCAGGCGATCGTCGAGCGGATAGGGAGCGCTCGGGCGACGCGGGAAGGACCGCCAACAACCTGCCAGGCGCACGGCCACTGCCGCCGCCCTGCCGGAAGCCAACTCAGTCTGCCTGCTTGCGCAGGAAGGCCGGAATGTCGTACGTATCCACACCCTTTTCCTGCAATGCTGCCACGTGGGCCGATGCCGACTCACGCGAGCTGCGCCACACGGCGGGCGTATCCAGGTTGCTGTAGTCCGGCGACGCATGCGACGGCGCGGCGGTCAGGCCAGCCATCATCTGCACGGGGATATTGTCCGTACCGGTCTTGAGCAACGTCATCGGCTGCTGCTTCTTGGCCGAACGGCCCAGGCCAGTCGCCACCACCGTCACGCGCAGCGCGTCGCCCATCGAATCGTCGTACACCGTACCGAAAATCACGGTCGCGTCTTCCGCGGCATAGCTGCGGATCGTGTTCATGACTTCCTTGGTTTCCGACAGCTTGAGCGAGCGGCTTGCCGTGATGTTGACCAGCACGCCGCGCGCACCGGACAGATCGACGCCTTCCAGCAGCGGGCTGGCCACTGCCTGTTCCGCGGCCAGACGGGCGCGGTCGACGCCGGACACGGTTGCCGTGCCCATCATCGCCTTGCCCTGCTCGCCCATCACCGTCTTCACGTCTTCGAAGTCGACGTTCACCAGACCGTCGACATTGATGATTTCGGCGATGCCGGCCACCGCGTTATGCAGCACGTCGTCGGCGCACTGGAAGCACTTGTCCATCTCGGCATCGTCGCCCATCACTTCGAACAGCTTCTCGTTGAGCACAACGATCAGCGAATCGACCGACGATTCCAGCTCGCCCGAACCATGTTCGGCAACCTTGGCGCGGCGGGCGCCTTCGAAGTCGAACGGCTTGCTGACCACGCCGACGGTCAGGATGCCCATCTCCTTGGCCACCTGCGCCACGATCGGGGCCGCGCCCGTACCGGTGCCGCCGCCCATGCCGGCAGTGATGAAAACCATGTGCGCGCCGCGCAGCGCATCGGCGATCTGCTCGCGTGCCTGCTCTGCGCAATTGCGACCCACTTCCGGCTTGGCGCCGGCGCCCAGACCCGAATTGCCGAGTTGCAGAACGCGCGAAGCCGTCGACCGCTTCAGCGCCTGGGCATCGGTGTTCATGCAAATGAACTCCACACCCTGCACACCGCGGCTGATCATGTGCTGCACGGCATTGCCGCCAGCACCGCCCACGCCCACCACCTTGATGATGGTGCCGTCCTGAATCTCCGTTTCGATCATGTCAAAGTCCATCACTGCCTCCGAGAAAAATCAGTCCCCAAACGCTGCGGCCTCCCCGCCGCAACCCTTGGTTCCTGAACAAGAAACCTTCAAAGAACCACTAGCCAAAAAAACTGGAACAACCTTGCTCGATGCGCCGCGACCCGTATCGCTCCATGCGGTGGATCGAAACGCGGAAACTTTCCTGACACGCATCGGCATCAGAAGTTGCCGACAAACCATTCCTTCATGCGTGTCCACACCTGCTTGACCTGCCCGCTCTGCACGGCCACCTTGCGGCCCCGCATGCGTTGTACGCAACCTTCCTGCAGCAGTCCCATCACGGTCGAATAGCGCGGGCTCTTCACCACTTCGTGCAGATTGCCGCGGTATTCGGGCACGCCCACGCGCACAGGCTTCAGGAAGATGTCCTCGCCCAGTTCCACCATGCCGGGCATCATCGCCGTGCCGCCGGTGATCACCACGCCCGACGACAACAGTTCTTCATAGCCGGACTCGCGCACCACCTGGTGCACCAGCGAGTAAAGTTCCTCGATACGCGGCTCGATCACGGCCGCCAGCGCCTGGCGGCTCAACGTGCGGGTGCCGCGGTCGCCCACGCCGGGCACCTCGATCATGTCTTCCGGATCGGCGATGGCCTGCTTGGCGATGCCGTACTGCATCTTGATGTCCTCGGCGTCGGGCGTCGGCGTGCGCAGCGCCATGGCGATGTCGTTGGTGATCTGGTCGCCGGCAATGGGGATCACGGCCGTGTGCCGGATCGCGCCCTCGCTGAAGATCGCGATGTCGGTCGTGCCGCCGCCGATATCGACCAGCACCACACCCAGTTCCTTCTCGTCTTCGGTCAGCACCGCCAGGCTGGACGCCAGCGGCTGCAGGATCAGGTCATGCACTTCCAGGCCGCAACGGCGCACGCACTTGACGATGTTCTGGGCCGCGCTGACCGCGCCGGTCACGATATGCACCTTCACTTCCAGGCGGATGCCGCTCATGCCGATCGGCTCGCGCACATCTTCCTGGCCGTCGATGATGAATTCCTGCGTCAGGATGTGCAGGATCTGCTGGTCCGTCGGGATGTTCACCGCCTTGGCGGTCTCGATCACGCGCGCCACGTCGGTTTGCGTGACCTCCTTGTCCTTGATCGCCACCATGCCGCTGGAATTGAAGCTGCGGATATGGCTGCCGGCGATACCGGTGAAGACCTCGGCGATCTTGCAATCGGCCATCAGTTCGGCCTCTTCCAGCGCGCGCTGGATCGACTGAACGGTGGCTTCGATGTTGACCACGACCCCCTTCTTCAAACCCTTGGACTCGGACTGGCCCATCCCGATCACCTCGTAGCTGCCGTCGGGGCGCAATTCCGCCACCACCGCGGCCACCTTGGAGGTGCCAATGTCGAGACCGACCAACAGGTCCTTGTATTCCTTGCTCATCGAGTTTTCTCCGCGTTCTTACTCTTGAGTCGCGTCGGATTGTTATTGGTGTTACCGGCCGAAGCCGCCTGGGGGGCTGCCGCCTTGGCGGCTGCCTTGGCCGCTGCGGCCGCCTGTGCATCCGTCAAAAAGCGCACGCTGGCCGTGCGGATCGCAAAGCCGTTCGGGTAGCGCAGATCGGCATAGTCGATCTGCTTGCCCCACTGCTCAGTGAGCTGCGGCCACGACGCCACGAAACGCTTGACCCGCGCTTCCATGGCCGCGCGGTCCTCGTCGTTCTGCTCGCGGCCAAATTCGACCACCATGCCGTTGGACAGCTTGGCGCGCCACGCATAGCGGCCCGACAGGGCCACCGCGAGTGGTTCGAGCTTCAGCGGCTTGAACCAGTCGCGCATGGTCTCGAGCTTCTCGACGACGTCCTCCTCGCTCTCGGGCGGGCCATCCAGCGCCAGCAGTTGCGCGTCTTCCTCGGCTTCGGCGGTATTGGCGACAAACACTTCGCCGTAGGTGTTGATCAGCCGGCCGCTGTCCGCATTACCCCAGGTGCCCAGCGCCTCGTGTTCCTCGACCTGCACCGCCAGACCATTGGGCCACTCGCGCCGCACGCTCGCGTGGCGCACCCAGGGCACCGATTCGAACGCCTGCCGCGCGGTATTGAGGTCGAGCGTGAAGAAATTGCCCGACAGCTTGCCCAGCGCATTGGCACGTACGCTCGGCGCGTTCACATGGCGCAGCGGCCCGCCGCCCATCGCTGTCAGTTCCACGTGGGTGATGGCAAACACTGGCCGTTGCGCCAGCCACAACAGGCCAGCGCCAAGCGCCATGAGCGCCACCAGCGCGTAAAGCGCTGAGGCGATCAGGTTAAGCAGGCGCGCGTTTTGCCACATGGTTTTCGGTCAGGCGATAAGCCGGTTGGTAATGCGGTTATTCGGGTTTCCAGTGCTCGTTCGGATGCAGGTCCAGCGTGGCGAGCGCAAGCACCTGCATGACGAAGTCCTCATAGCTGATGCCCTGCGCGCGCGCGGCCATCGGCACCAGCGAATGGCCGGTCATGCCAGGCGACGTATTCATTTCGAGCAAATAGGGCTTGCCGTCGCGCGTCAGCATCACGTCCGCGCGGGCCCAGCCCCGGCAACCCAGCACGCGGAATGCTTCGACGGCCAGCGCGCGCACTTCGTTCTCAAGTGCTTCGGGCAAAGTCGAGGGGCACAGGTATTGGGTATCGTCAGTAAAGTACTTATTTTGATAGTCGTAGTTCGACTCGGGCGCGACAATTTTGATGACCGGTAGCGCTTCGGCGGTTGCGCCCTCGCCCACAACCGGGCAAGTCAGCTCCGCGCCGTCGATAAACGTCTCGGCGATGACGTCCGCATCGAGCGCTGCCGCCTTCTCGAATGCCTCGCGCATCTGGTCTGCGGCGGTGACCTTGGTCAGGCCGATCGAGGACCCTTCGCGCGCCGGCTTAACGATCAGCGGCAGCCCCAAGTCGCGCACCACGGTGTCGAAATCGGTGCCCGCCTGCAACATCGCAAAGCGCGGCGTGGCCAGGCCGTGCGTGGTCCACAAGCGCTTGGTAGCCTGCTTGTCCATGGCCAGCGCGGACGCCAGCACGCCGCTGCCGGTGTACGGCACGCCCAGTTGTTCGAGCAGCCCCTGCATCGTGCCGTCCTCGCCATAGCGGCCGTGCAGCGCGATGAATACGCGGTCGAACTTCGCCGCGGCGAGCTCGGCGACGGACTGCAGCGCCGGATCGAACGGATGTGCGTCGACGCCGCGCGACTTCAACGCGGCCAGCACGCCGTTGCCTGACATCAGAGAGATCTCGCGCTCGGCGGAGCGGCCGCCCAGCAGCACGCCAACCTTGCCCAGCGATTTCGGATCGATATTGGGATGGGCCACGAAGCTCATTGCTGACCTCCCGTCTGATGCGAGACCAGCTGTCCCGGGACAGCGCCGATCGTACCGGCGCCCATTGTCACGACCACATCGCCAGGTCGCACGGCATTCAGGATCGACTGCGGCATATCTTCGATCTGCTCGACAAAAACGGGTTCTACCTTGTTGGCCACGCGCAGCGCCCGGGTCAACGCCCGGCCGTCCGCGGCCACGATGGGCGCCTCGCCCGCGGCATAGACTTCGGCCAGCAGCAGCGCGTCCACCGTGCCCAGTACCTTGACGAAATCCTCGAAGCAGTCGCGCGTGCGGGTAAAGCGGTGCGGCTGGAACGCCAGCACCAGCCGGCGGTCCGGGAAAGCGCCGCGCGCGGCGGCCAGTGTGGCGGCCATTTCGACGGGATGGTGGCCGTAGTCGTCCACCAGCGTGAACGTGCCGGTGCCGTCGGGCGTTGCCACCTCGCCATAGCGCTGGAAGCGGCGGCCCACGCCGTGGAACTCGCGCAGCGCCTTGACGATCGATGCGTCCGGCACTTCGAGTTCGGTGGCGATGGCGATGGCTGCGAGCGCGTTCTGCACGTTGTGCAGGCCGGGCAGGTTCAGCACGATGTCGAGCGGCGGCTCGGCATGGCCGTTCAGCTGACGCAGCACGGTGAAATGCATCTGGCCATCGACGGCGCGCGCATTAATCGCGCGGATCTGCGCGTCTTCGGCAAAGCCGTAGCGCACCACTGGCTTGGAGACGAACGGCAGGATCTCGCGCACGTTCGGATCGTCGACGCACAGCACGGCAATGCCGTAGAACGGCAGACGCTGCGTGAACTCCACGAACGCCTGCTTCAGACGGGCAAAGTCGTGCCCGTAGGTGTCCATGTGGTCGGCGTCGATGTTGGTGATGACTTCCATCACCGGAAACAGGTTCAGGAACGACGCATCCGATTCATCGGCTTCGGCCACGATAAAGTCGCCAGTGCCCAGGCGCGCGTTGGCGCCCGCGGAATTGAGGCGGCCGCCGATCACGAAGGTCGGATCGAGCCCGCCTTCGGCCAGCACGGACGCCACCAGGCTCGTGGTGGTGGTCTTGCCGTGCGTGCCGGCGATGGCGACACCCTGCTTCAGGCGCATCAGTTCGGCCAGCATCACGGCGCGCGGCACCACGGGAATGCGCTTGGCGCGCGCGGCCAGCACTTCGGGGTTGTCGTTGGTCACCGCGGTGGATACCACCACGGCGTTGGCGCCTTCCACGTTGGCGGCGTCGTGCCCGTGCGCCACCCGGGCGCCGAGCGAGGTCAGGCGCCGCGTGGCAGCGTTGCTGCCCATGTCGGAGCCCGAGACCTTGTAGCCCAGGTTCAGCAGGACTTCGGCGATACCGCTCATGCCGGCGCCGCCAATGCCTACGAAGTGGATGTTCTTGACGATATGCTTCATTGAATTCGTTTCACTTGTCACCCGCCATCTGGCGGCAAATCTCGGCGACGCGCCGGGTTGCCTCCGGTTTGGCCAGGCTGCGCGCAGCGCGCGCCATGTCCTTCAGTTGCTCGCGCGACAGGCCGGCGATGGTTTTCGCCAGGCCTTCCGCGCTCAATTCGTTTTGCGGCACCAGCAGGGCCGCGCCCTGCTTCGACAGGAACTTTGCGTTGGTGGTCTGGTGATCGTCCACCGCGTGCGGAAACGGCACGAACAACGCGGCCACACCCGCGGCGGCGACTTCCGACACCGTCATCGCGCCGGCGCGGCAGATCACCAGATCGGCGTCGGCATAGGCCGCCGCCATGTCGTCGATAAACGGCACCGTCTCGCCGGCCACGCCGGCGGCGGCATAGTTGGCACGCAGTTGGTCGATCTGCTTGGCGCCGGCCTGGTGTTTGACCGACGGCCGCTGCGCTTCGGGCAACTTCGCCAGCGCCTTGGGCACCACGTCGTTCAAGGCTGCGGCGCCGAGACTGCCGCCGACCACCAGAATCCGCAGCGGCCCGGTGCGATGGTCGTAGCGCGACTCGGGCGCCGGCATGTCAGCCAGTTCCGCGCGCACCGGGTTGCCAGTCCACTCGCTGTGCGGCAGGGCATCGGGGAACGCGCAGAGCACGCGATCCGCGACCTTCGCCAGCACCTTGTTGGCCAGTCCGGCAATCGAGTTCTGTTCGTGCAGCACCAGCGGCCGGCCCAGCAGCGACGCCATCATCCCCGCCGGGAACGTGATGTATCCACCCATGCCAAGCACGACGTCCGGCTTGACGCGGCGCAGCGCACCGAGGCTTTGCCAGAACGCGCGCAACAGGTTCAGCGGCAACAACAGCTTGGTCACAAGGCCCTTGCCGCGCAGTCCGCCAAACTGGATGTATTCCATCGGAATATCGTGCTTTGGCACCAGCGTGGCTTCCATGCCCGCGCGATTTCCCAGCCAGACCACACGCCAGCCTTCGTCACGCAACGCGCGCGCCACCGCCAGCCCCGGAAACACGTGGCCGCCAGTACCGCCCGCCATGACAAGCAGCGTGCGCGCGCTCATACCTTGCCTCCGCGCATCGAAAAAGGATTTTGGCTCCGGCCGCTGCGCTTAACTTCCTGCTCGCGCAGGAAGTTAGCCTTCGCCGAAATCGCGTGCTGATGCGCTGCGGTCATACCTTGCCTCCGCGCATCGGTAGAAGGATTTTGGCTCCGGCCGCTGCGCTTAACTTCCTGCTCGCGCAGGAAGTTAGCCTTCGCCGAAATCGCGTGCTGAGATGCGCTGCGGTCATACCTTCCCTCCGCGCATCAGCACGCGATTTTCATAATCGATCCGCAGCACAATGGCCAGGCCCACGCAGTTCATCAAGATGCCGGAGCCGCCGTAGCTCACCAGCGGCAGCGTCAGGCCCTTGGTCGGCAGCAGGCCCAGATTCACGCCCATGTTGATGAAGGTCTGCCAGCCGATCCACACGCCCATGCCCTTGGCCACCAGGCCGGCGAACGTGCGGTCCAGCTGCAGCGCGGTGCGGCCGATGTTGAAGCAGCGTCGCACCAGCCAGTAGAACAGCACGATCATCACGAGCACGCCGACAAACCCGAATTCCTCGCCGATCACCGCGAGGATGAAGTCGGTGTGGGCTTCGGGCAGGTAGTGCAGCTTTTCGATGCTGCCGCCCAGGCCGACGCCCGTCCATTCGCCGCGACCGAAGGCGATCAGCGAGTGGGTAAGCTGATAGGCCTTGCCCAGGGCGTTGCTCTCTTCCCAGGGATTGAGGTACGCAAAGATCCGCTCCCGACGCCACGGCGATGCGGTGATCAGCAGGCCGAACGCGCCCACCGCCACGCCCACCAGGCCCGCAAACAGCTTGCCGTTGATGCCGCCCAGGAACAGGATGCCCATGGCCACGGCGGCGATCACCAGGAACGCGCCCATGTCTGGCTCCAGCAGCAGCAGCATGCCAACCACCACCACCGCGACGCCCATCGGCAGGAAACCCTTGGACACCGTCTGCATCCATTCCTGCTTGCGCACCGTGTAGTTGGCCGCGTAGAGCACCACGGCCAGCTTCATCAGTTCCGACGGCTGGAAGTTCATGACGCCGAGCGGAATCCAGCGCCGGGCGCCGTTCACGCCCTTGCCGACGAACGGCACCAGCACGATGACGAGCAGGATCAGCGAGATGACGAACAGCTTGGGCGCGTATTTGTCCCACACCTTGACCGGAATCTGGAACGCCACCAGGCCCATCGACAGGCCGATGAACAGCGCGAAGGCGTGGCGCACCAGGAAATGCGCCTCGCGGTAGTTGGCGTAGCGCGGCGAATCGGGCAGCGCGATCGACGCCGAGTAGACCATCACCAGGCCAAACGTCAGCAGCACGATCGCCACCCACAGCAGCGGCTGGTCGTATTCCATCATGCGCGACCGTGTCGGCTTGACGCCCGACACGGCGTCGCGCAGTCCACCCCAGGCGTTGCCGATGGTGGCGCCGATGAATCCGCTGCGCTTGACCTGCGATTCGCTCATGGCATGATCCCCCGGGACAGGGCCAGTTCTTCCACCGCGCCGCGGAACACCTGCGCGCGATGGACATAGTTGCGGAACATGTCGAGGCTGGCGCAAGCCGGCGACAGCAGTACGACATCGCCGGCTTGCGCCAGACTGGCCGATTTCTCCACCGCTTCATCGAGCGACTGCGCGTCGACGATCGGCGCATCGCAGCCAGCCAGCGCCGCGCGGATCGCGCCGGCGTCCTTGCCGATCAGCACCACGGCGCGCGCATATTGCGCGACCGGTGCCGCCAGCGGCGAGAAATCCTGTCCCTTGCCTTCTCCGCCGGCGATCAGCACCACGCGCTTGTCCAGGCCGTTCAACGCGGCCACGGTCGCGCCGACATTGGTGCCCTTGCTGTCGTCGAAGTACTCGACCTCGTCGATCGTCGCCACCCATTCCACGCGATGCGGTTCGCCGCGGTACTCGCGCAGCCCGTGCAGCAACGCATTCATCGGCAGGTCGATGGCGCGGCACAGCGCCAGCGCGGCCATCGCGTTGGTGGCGTTGTGCATGCCGCGGATATGCAGGGCGTCGGCCGGCATCAGGCGCTTGTGCCGCACCGGCACCGCCTGGTCCACGACCTCGTCCTTCTTGCGGCGGCGCGGTTTCGGTTCGCTGTCGGATTCGGTGTCCGGCTCGGCCAGTACGATCCACGGCATGCCGCCTTCGCGCAGGACGCCGTAGCTGCCCGGCGTTTCAGGCAAATCGGTGCCGAACGTGACCAGCGTCGCTCCCTGGCGCGCCATATCGAGCGTGAGGCGGTCCTGGCGATTCAGTACCTGCACGCACCCTTTGCCGACCGGGCCGAAGATGCGTGCCTTGGCGGCGGCATAGGCTTCCATGCTGCCGTGCCAGTCGAGGTGATCCTGCGAGATATTGAGCACCGTCGCCGCATGCGGCGCCAGCGAAAACGTGTATTCAAGCTGAAAGCTCGACAGTTCCAGCACCCACACGTCTGGCAGCGTGGCGCTGGCGATGCACGCCGAGAGCTTGTCCAGCGCGGACGGGCTGATATTGCCGGCCACCCCGACGCTCTTGCCGGCGCGCTCGATCAGCCGGCCGGTCAGCGCGGTGGTGGTGGTCTTGCCGTTGGTGCCGGTGATCGCCAGCACGGCGGGCGCGTACCCCGAGGTGGCCTCCAGATAGCCCAGCGCCTGCGCGAACAGTTCGATTTCGCCCCAGACCGGGATGCCGCGCGCGCGCGCCGCTGCCAGCAGCGCGCTGGTGCCGGCTTCGAGCGGCGACAGGCCGGGGCTGATCGCCACCAGGCCGATGTCGTCGAGCAATCCTTCGGCAAACGGGCCGCCGGCAAACTGCGCGGTGGCAAGCTCGGACTGCAGCAGCGCAAGATTGGCGGGCGCCTCGCGTGTGTCGGCCACACGCACGCGGCAGCCGTTCAGGCCGCACCAACGCGCCATGGCCAGCCCCGATTCGCCGAGGCCAAGTACCAGCACATGAGGTTTTTGCAACACGCCAAACACTTCGATTTCCTGCCTTCAGAGTCCGTCAGTTATTCAATGCCGCGCAGCTCAGCGCAGTTTCAGCGACGACAGCCCGATCAACACGAGCAGCATGGTGATGATCCAGAAGCGCACGGTGACCTGCGTTTCCTTCCAGCCGCCGAGTTCAAAATGGTGATGCAGCGGCGCCATGCGGAACAAGCGCCGGCCTTCGCCATAGCGCTTCTTCGTAAATTTGAACCACGTGACCTGCAGCATCACCGACAGCGTTTCGACCACGAAAATGCCGCCCATCACGAACAGCACGATTTCCTGGCGCACGATCACGGCGATGGTGCCAAGCGCGCCGCCCAGTGCCAGTGCGCCGACATCGCCCATGAACACGCGCGCCGGATGGGCGTTGAACCAAAGGAATGCCAGCCCGGCCCCCGCCATCGCGGAACAGAAGATCAGCAGCTCGCCCGCCCCCGGGATATGGGGAAACAGCAGGTATTTGCTGTAGACCGAACTGCCCATCACGTAGGCGAATACGCCGAGGCCGCCGCCCACCAGCACCACGGGCATGATCACCAGGCCGTCGAGGCCATCGGTCAGGTTCACCGCGTTGCTCGATCCCACGATGACCAGGTACGTGAGGACGATGAAACCGGTCACGCCCAGCGGGTAGCTGATTTCCTTGAAGAACGGAACGATCAGGTTGGTCTTGTAAGGCACGTCGGCAAACATGCCGCCCTCGATCCAGCCGAGGAACAGGCTCCATACCCGCACGTTGCTGGCCTCGGACACTGAGAACGCCAGATAAACCGCCGCGATCAGGCCGATCAGCGTCTGCCAGAAAAATTTCTCGCGGCTCGACATGCCGCGCGGATCGCGATACACGACCTTGCGATAGTCATCGACCCAGCCGATCGCGCCATAGCCGAGGGTGACCAGCAGCACCACCCAGATGAAACGGTTGCCCCAGTCACACCACAGCAACGTGGAGATGGCGATCGAGATCAGCACAAGCACACCGCCCATGGTGGGCGTGCCCGATTTGACCAGATGGGTCTGCGGACCGATCGTACGCACGGCCTGCCCGATCTTGAGCTCCGTCAGGCGACGGATCACCCACGGCCCGAAACCCAGGCCGATCACCAGCGCGGTGAGGTTGGCCATCACCGCGCGGAAAGTCAGATAGTTGACGACCCGCAGGAAGCTGTAATCGTTTTGCAGCCACTGGGCCAGTGCCAATAACATCGTTTGTCTTATTCGTTAGTGAGCGGAAGGTGTTGCGACCAGCGCAGCGACCATCCGTTCCATGCGCATGAAGCGCGACCCCTTCACGAGCACGGCGGCCGCACCGGCCACCACGCTCTCCCTGTCTTCCTGCAGCGCCTGCATCAGGCCTTCGGCCGTAGCGAAATGACGCGCGCCCGCGCCAAAGGCCTGCACCGCATGCGGCGCCAGCTCACCGGTGGCCCAGAGCGTCTCGATACCGTGCTGGCGCGCGTACTCGCCGATCTCGGCATGGAACGCCGGCCCCTGGTTGCCAACCTCACCCATGTCGCCAAGCACCAGCACGCGCGGCGCGGCAAACCCCGCCAGCACGTCGATGGCGGCGCGCACGGAATCGGGATTGGCGTTGTACGTATCGTCGATCACCACCGTGCCGGCCGGCGTGTGCTTGACCTGCAGGCGGCCCTTGACCGCCGCGAAGCCTGCGATGCCGCGCTGGATCGCGTCGACGCCCACGCCAGCCGCCAGCGCGCACGCCGTGGCAGCGAGCGCATTGCGCACGTTGTGCATGCCCAGCAATTGCAAGCGCAAATCGAATGTCTGCCCGGGCGCCGTGACGTGCAGCACCTGCACGCCGTCGTCGAGCGAGACCGTGGCGCGCACATCGGCCGAGGCATCGGTGCCGAATGCCAGCACGCGCCGCGCGCCAGCCGCCTCGCGCCAGATCCGGGCGTGCGCGCCGCCGCTCTCGGCATCGACCGGGAACACCGCCACGCCGTCGGCGGGCAATGCGGCCAGCGCGCTGGCGTGCTCCTGCGCCACGGCTTCCACGCTGACCATGAATTCCTGATGCTCGCGCTGCGCATTGGTGATCACGGCCACGGTGGGCTGGGCGATTGCGGCCAGATAAACCGTTTCGCCCGGATGGTTCATGCCCAGCTCGAGCACGGCCAGCCGATGGTGCGCGCGCATGCGCAGCACGGTCAGCGGCAGGCCGATGTCATTGTTCAGGTTGCCGCCAGTGGCCAGCCGGTCGTCGTCGCCAACCGCGGCGGCGAAGATCGCCGCGATCATTTCCTTGACCGTGGTCTTGCCGTTGCTGCCAGTCACCGCCACGGTGGGTGGCGCAAACTGGCGGCGCCAGCCCGCGGCCAGCTCGCCCAGGCCGAGCCGCGTGTCGGGCACGATCAGGGCAGGAATGCCGGCGTCGATATCGCGGCTCACCAGCACGGCGGCCGCGCCGCGCGCGACCACATCGGCCAGAAAATCGTGGGCGTCGAAACGTTCGCCCTTCAGGGCGACGAACAGGTCGCCCGGTTCGACGGTTCGGCTGTCCGTATGCACGCGTGAAAACGTGCACGACGGATCGCCGGAAATACGCGCGCCGGCCATCCAGCCGGCGGCTTGCTGCAAATTGGTCATGTGGTGTCCGTTCATGCCGACACCCCCCGCGTGCCCAGGGTCAGGCGTACGTGCTCGCGGTCCGAAAATGGACGCTTGCGGCCCTGGATCTCCTGCGTGGATTCGTGGCCCTTGCCGGCCACCAGCACCACATCGGCCGGGGCGGCGTGCTTGATGGCGTGGAGAATGGCGGCCGCGCGATCCTCGATCATGCGAACCCGGCCGCGATCCTGCATGCCATCGGCGATCTGTTCGAGGATGTCGCGCGGGTCTTCGCTGCGCGGGTTGTCGCTGGTCAGCACGACTTCGTCGGCCAGCCGCTCGGCCACGCCGCCCATCAGCGGACGCTTGGTGGCATCGCGATCTCCACCGCAGCCGAACACGCACCACAGCTTACCCTGGCGCGCATCGGTGACGGGACGCAGCGCGGCCAGCGTCTGCGCCAGCGCATCCGGAGTATGGGCGTAATCGACCACGGCCAGCGGCGCATCGTGGCCGCCGAAGAGTTCCATGCGGCCATCGACGGGCGTGAGCGTGCGCAGCGCAGCAAGGGCCGCGTCCCACGCCACGCCCTGCGCCAGCGCGGCGCCGAGCACGGCCAGCAGGTTGCTCACGTTGAAAGCGCCGATCATCGGCGTGGTTACGTCCGCGCTGCCAAAGCTGCCGTCGACGTGGAAGGCCGTGCCGGTAGCGGTGGCGCGTACGCCCGTGGCGCGCAGCCACTGTCCGCGCGTGGCGGAGGCGCCGGCGCGGCCGTCGATGCCATATTCGATGACCTGCGCGGCGGTGACCGCCATCGCGTTGCCATCGAGCAGACGGCGACCCATGTCGTCATCGCGATTGATCACGGCGGCGCGCAGCCCGTCCCATTTGAAGAGGCGCGCCTTGGCGGCCTCGTATTCGGCCATCGTGCCGTGATAGTCGAGGTGGTCCTGTGTCAGGTTGGTCAGCACCGCAACGGCAAACCCGGTGCCCGCCACGCGGCCCTGTTCCAGTCCGTGCGACGAAACTTCCATGGCGATGGCGCGCGCGCCGGCGTCGTTCAGATCGGCAAGGCTGGCCTGCAACTGCACGGCGTCCGGCGTGGTGAAGCCGGTTGCCCGCAACGCATCGGGAAACCCGGTGCCGAGCGTGCCGATGGTGGCGCACGGCGTGCCCGTGGCCTGCAGCAGACGCGCCAGCCACTGGGCACACGACGTCTTGCCGTTGGTCCCGGTGATGCCGGTGACCGTGAGCCCGCGCGCGGCGACGCCATACCAGCCCGCCGCGATCGGCCCGGCCAGCTCATGCAGGCGCGGGATGCCGAGATGGGGCACGCCGTCACCGTGCGTCCACGTGAAGCCCTCGGCTTCGTAGATCACCGCGCTGGCGCCGGCCGCGATCGCCTTGTCGATGTGCGGACGGCCGTCGGTCGCCAGGCGTTCGTTGCCCAGCACATACGCGAAGAAGACGTCGCCCGGCTGCAGCCGGCGCGTGTCGCCGGTCAACTTTGCGCCGGCCGGCGCATGCGCATGCAGCCAGGCCAGCGCGTTGCTGGCCTGGACGGAGACTTCGAGAGGCAGAAGCGGCTGGGCCGTCATGGCGTCGCGCTCCATGGTTCGCTCTCGGGCACCTTGTCGGTCACCATCAATTGGCGGATCGGCGAATCGGGCTGGACGTTCAGCGATCGCAGCGCGCCGCCGGTGATCGCCGAAAACACCGGTCCGGCCACCGCGCCGCCGTAGTGGCTGCCGGCCGTCGGTTCGTCGACACTGACCGCGACGATCACGCGCGGATTCGACATCGGCGCCAGGCCAATGAACGATGCGCGATACTTGCTGCGGTCGTAGCCGCGGCCGACGTGCTTGTACGCCGTCCCGGTCTTGCCGCCCACGCGATATCCCATCACCTGCGCTTCCGGCGCGGTGCCGCCGGGCGCCGTCACGGTTTCCAGCATGCCGCGCACCTCGCGCGCCACCGTCGGCGACAGGATGCGCTCGCCCGTGACCGGACCGTTGGTCTTGTAGATCGACACCGGGATCAGTTCGCCATCATGCGCGAAGATCGTATAGGCATGGGCGATCTGGAACAGCGACACGGACAAGCCGTAGCCATAGGACATCGTGGCCTGCTCGATCGGACGCCAGCTCTTCCACGGCCGCACGCGACCGGCCACGGCGCCCGGGAAGCCGATCTTCGGCGCCTGGCCAAGCCCGACGCTGGTGAACATGTCCCACATTTCCTGCGGCTTCATCATCATCGCGATCTTTGTCGTGCCGATGTTGCTCGACTTCTGGATCACGCCGCCCACCGTGAGCGTGCCGTAGTTATGGGTATCGGAAATCGTCGCGCCCTCGAAGTTGTACTTGCCGGTCGTGACGACGGTCGTCGACGGCGTCACGCGGCCCAACTGCAGCGCCAGGCCGATCGAGATCGGCTTCATCATCGAGCCGGGCTCGAAGGTATCGGTCAGCACTCGGTTGCGCAGCTGCTCGCCGGACAGGCGGGTGCGGTCGTTCGGGTTGTAGGTGGGCCAGTTGGCCAGCGCCAGCACCTCGCCGGTCTGCGCATCGAGCACCACGGCGCTGGCCGCCTTGGCCTTGTTGCGCTCCACCACGGCCTTGACCTCGTTGTAGGCGAGGTACTGGATCTTGGCGTCGATCGACAACTGCATGTCCTCGCCGTCGCGCGGGGTCTTGAGCACGCCAACGTCCTCAACCACGCGGCCCAGCCGGTCCTTGATCACCTGGCGCGCGCCGGGACGGCCGGCCAGCCCGGCTTCCCGGGCCAGTTCCACCCCTTCCTGGCCCTTGTCCTCGACATTGGTGAAACCGACGATGTGCGCCATCGCCTCGCCTTCCGGATAGAAGCGCTTGTATTCGCGCGTCTGGTGAATACCTTCGACCTTGAGCGCGGCGATCTTGTCGGCTGCGTCCGGCAGCACCTGGCGCTTCAGGTAAACGAAGCTCTTGTCCTCGTTAAGCTTGGCGCGCAGGTCCTTTTCGGACAAATCGAGCAGCTTGGCCAGCTGGCGCATACGCTGCGGCTCGATGTCGTTGGGCACATCCTCGGGCACGGCCCAGATCGCCTTGACGGGCAGGCTCGTGGCCAGCACGAGTCCGTTGCGGTCGAGGATCTTGCCGCGCGTGGCGGGCAGTTCCAGCGTGCGCTGGAAACGCTTCTTGCCCTCCATCTCGTAGAACTGGTTGCCCGGGCCCTGGATCCACATGGCGCGCGCCGCCAGCGCCAGGAATGCGGCGAACATCAGGAACACCACGAACTTCGAGCGCCACATCGGCAGGCGCAGGCCCAGCACCGGGCTGGCCGAAAACTGGCCGGTGCGCGGACGCGCCGCCTCGCCACGCGGCTTGCCGGCTGCGCGGGCGCGGTTCAGGGTGGGGCGGGCCATGCTCATTTGCTTGCGCCCCCTGCGGGTTGCTGTGCATCGGGAGGCGTGTCGGGCAATACCACGCCCTGGAGGTACTGGGTGCGGCCCGCGACGGCCGGCGACATCTTAAGCTGCGCGCGCGCCGCGTCGGCAATCCGCGCGCTCTTGCTGAGCGAACTCTGCTGGTATTGCAGGCGCGACCAATCGACATCGAGCTGCTTTTCTTCCGACTGCGCGCGCTCCAGCGCGACGAACAGCGTGCGCGCCTGATGCTGCGCGCTGACCAGCGACAGTGCACAGAGCATCAGGGCGGCAAGGAGGAAGAAGGTCAGGCGGTTCATGCCGTCCGGGCTCCAAGCTTTTCGGCCACGCGCATCACCGCGGAACGGGCGCGCGGGTTGTCAGCCACTTCTTCGGCGCCGGGCTTGAAACGGCCCAGCAGTTTCATCGTCGGCTGCGGCAGATCGGCCGCGCGCAGCGGTGCGCGACGCAGCGCCGGGTCGGCGTCCTGGTCCGGCTTCGCGTGCGCCTGCATGAAACGCTTGACGATGCGGTCCTCGAGCGAGTGGAAGCTGATCACCACCAGGCGCCCGCCCGGCTGGAGCAGGTCGTACGCCGCCTTCAGGCCGTTTTCGAGGTCCGCAAGCTCTTGATTGATGTGAATCCGTAGAGCTTGAAAGGTGCGGGTCGCAGGGTCCTGACCCTTCTCGCGTGTCTTGACGGTTTTCGCCACGAGCGCGGCAAGGTCTGAAGTAGTGGCGATTGGGCCGCCATCGTCGGATTCGCGCCGGCGAGCAACAATCGCCTTTGCAATCTGTACAGCAAACCGTTCTTCCCCATAGTCTCGTATCACCCTGGCAATGTCGTGCTCGTCCGCTTGTGCAAGCCACTCGGCGGCGGTGACGCCGCGCGTGGTGTCCATGCGCATGTCCAGCGGGCCTTCGAAACGAAAGGAAAATCCCCTCGCCGCCTCGTCGATCTGGGGCGAGCTGATCCCCAGGTCGAGCAGCACACCAGCCACCGGGGCCCGATCGCGCAGACGGTCGCCCATTTCCGCAAAGCTCGCGTGCTCAATGGAGAAGCGGGCATCCTTGATGGTGCCCGCTTCTGCGATTGCTGCCGGATCCTTGTCGAAGGCGACGAGGCTGCCGGCCGGCCCCAGCCGCGCCAGGACGGCCCGGCTGTGACCGCCTCTTCCGAAGGTGCCGTCCACGTAGGCGCCGTCGGGCCGCCAGACGAGCGCCTCGACGGCCTCGTCCAGCAACACGGTGCGATGGCGCAGGGCGGTGGTCCCCGGCGTTTCGGTAGGGGTCATGACCTCTTCAGAAAGAGAAATTCTTCAATGCATCCGGCATGCCTTGCGCCATCGCAGCCTGCTCCTTGGCGGCATACGTGGCGGCATCCCAGACTTCGAAATGGCTGCCCATGCCAAGCAGCATCACTTCCTTGTCCAGCAGGGCGGCGCTGCGCAATTCCGGTGCAATCAGCACGCGGCCGGCGCCATCCATATCCACGTCGGCGGCATTACCGAGAAAAATCCGCTTCCACCAGTGGGCGTCCATCGGCAGCGCGGCAATGCGACCGCGAAAGACTTCCCACTCTGGCCGGGGAAAGAGCAGCAGGCAGCCGTCCGGGTGCTTGGTCAGCGTCACCCGGCCCTCGGCCTGCGTTTGCAGCGCTTCGCGATACCGGGCCGGAATGGACATCCGCCCCTTGGCATCCAGCGACAGCGCCGATGCTCCCTGAAACAAGCTCGTTCCCCCGGTAACCGCCGACGTCTGGCGTCGTTGGCATGTCGATTCGTCTCGTGTGAAACCGTCTCGTCACGCGCAAATGATCGCAGACACAGTCGTGTTAATCACACAAAAATACACTTCCTCACACTATTTCCCACTTTAGAGGAAGCGTTTTGGCCGGTCAAGGCTCGCCATGGGGCAAGAAAAGGGATTTTTTTAATCAGAACAAAGACTTAGCGCGCCAACTTCACGCACCGTAAACGTGAATCCCTAATGAAATGAAGAACTTGGGGAAGAAAGCAGAGAAACCACCTGAGAACCAGCGAGGGAATACTGCCGACAGCGCGGTCTGCAATCAGTTCCGCGCCGTGGTGAAGGATACAACGTTTTGCTTTGAGCCTCGGCGGGACGGGGGCTGGCGGCGATTTCGGCGGACCGCCACGATAAAGCGGCGCGGTCTTCCGATAATCGCGTGGGACATGAAATGGCAACGCCCGCTTTTACCTGCGAGGCGCGATGCCGAAAATGGCAGCGCGCAATATCAGATGCGGTAGGCGGTGGAGGTCATGACTTTGGACGCTACGCGCATCAGCGCCCGCACCGGTCCGGGCAGCGGCACCCCGCCGGCCGCGCGAGCGGCATCGCCGTGGCGGACTTCGTCATCGCGCATCTGCTCCAGAATGGCGCGCGACCGTCCATCGGCTTCGGGCAGGCGATCGAGGTGTCCGTTCAGATGATGCTCGACCTGGCGCTCGGTCTCGGCCACAAAGCCAAGGCTCACGCGGTCGCCCGCACGGCCGGCCAGCACGCCGATGGCAAAGGCGCCGGCGTACCACACCGGATTCAGCAGACTCGGCCGCGAGCCCAGTTCGCGCAGGCGCTCCGCGCACCAGGCCAGATGGTCTTCTTCTTCCTGCGCGGCGGTATCCATTTGCGCGCGCACCTGCGCGCTGCGCGCGGTCAGCTTCTGCGCCTGGTACAGGGCCTGCGCGCAGACCTCGCCGACATGGTTGACGCGCATCAGTCCGGCCACGTGGCGACGCTCATCGGCGCTCATCCCTTCTGTGTCCGGGGCAAGCCGATCGGCGGGATTGGCTCGGCCGGCGCGCGTGGCACCGGCGATCGCGCGCAATGCGACATCGAATTCTCGAATCAACGTATCCATGCGTGTCAGTCAAAAAGCGGCAAACGCCCGGCGCGCATGCCCCACTCTCGAGTAGGGGTCCGCCTCTAGCGTGCCTCGGGATTTCCCGCATTGTACCTGCGCCGCTTTGTGCAGGTCCGCCCCGCCCGCGGCGAAAGCGCGCTGGCGCTACGGCCGGGTACTCAAAAACCCTGAGTTGTGAAAACAAGACAAGACGTTTACCTGAGGGTCAAAAGAAGTTCGCTTTTGCTAGAGTGATCGGCAGCTTCCAAGGAAGTCAAGCACGGAAGGATGTAGAGGGCTGACAGGAGGTCCTTCCGCATAGCTTCAACTACTAATAATTCTTAAGTGGAGATCACCCAGCATGAAAAAATCGCTACTCGCGCTTGCCGCGATGAGCGCATTTGCCACTGCTGCAAATGCGCAGACGAGCGTGACGCTGTACGGCGTCGTCGACCTGCCGATCGAATACAACAACAATCTGGCACCCGGCTTCAACACCAATCCCGCCACATGGGGCCCGAACGGCCGCCCGCCCTCGCTGGCTGGCGGCGGCAGCCGCGTCGGACTGCAGACCGGCGGCGGCTTGTCCGGTTCGCGCTGGGGTCTGCGTGGCACCGAAGACCTGGGCGGCGGCCTGAAGGCGTTGTTCGTGCTGGAAAGCGGTTTCGGCCTTGACGATGGCAGGTCGCAGCAAGGCGGCCGTCTGTTCGGTCGTCAGGCATTCGTCGGCTTGCAGAGCGATACGTACGGCCGCGTGACGTTCGGCCGCCAGTACACGACCATGTTCGACATGTTCGCGAACTTCTCGCCGACCGGCTACGCGACGATTTATGAGCCGGTGGTGGCGCAGCTGGGCACCAACTTCCGCTCCGACAACACCGTCAAGTACACGGCCGTGGTTGGTCCGGTCACGGCCGAGGCGCACTGGAGCTTCGGCACGGGCGTGGCAGCCATTGGTCCGGTGCCGCTCGCCAATTCGGGCGCCGGTGAAACGCCGGGCAACTTCAACAACAACGCCGGCGGCGGCGCGGGCCTGCTTTACCTGAGCGGTCCGCTGGGCCTGACGGTGGCCTACGACGAATGGCGTCCGGCAATCACGATCGGCCAACCGGGCCGTTCGCGCAAGATCGGCGCAGCCGGCAGCTACACGTATGGCCCGGCCAAGCTGATGGCTGGCTACCGCTACGGCCGCACCACGGACAACGCGGGCGCCGAACTGCTGCGCGACAACTACTTCTGGTTGGGCCTGAACTATCAGGTGACGGCGCCGCTGGGCCTGACGCTGGCGTACTTCTACGACGACGTGAAGACGATGCGTGCGTCGTCGGCGTTTGCCGCCGACAATCCCAAGAACCCGTGGCAGATCAGCTTCGTGGCCGACTACAACTTCTCGAAGCGCACGGACGTCTACCTGACGGCTGGCTACGTGAAGAACTCGGGCCTGAACTTCGACACGTCGGCAGTGAGCTTTGCAAACGGCTACCCGCTGCAGCAAGGCAAGGACAGCCAGATCGGCGTGGCCGTCGGTATCCGCCACAAGTTCTGATCCGCGGCACGACTTTGTCCTGATTTTGAAGGCGCCTTCGGGCGCCTTTTTTCATGCGCGTGAGCCATGTCTTAAGGGCTTCACCCCATCCAAGAAGTATGGCGCGCCCGACTAGAATGCCCTCAGACCGAAATACCGGCCGCCATCCCTCGGAGACCCTGTCATGCATCACCCCCGCCGACGCACCGTCGCACTGCTCCTGTCGCTCGCGCTGAGCCCGCTGGCCATCCAGGCGGCCCACGCCAGCGACGCGTATCCCGCCAGGCCGATCCGGCTGGTCGTGCCGTTTCCCGCGGGCGGCACCACCGACATCATGGCGCGCGCGGTGTCGGCCGAGCTATCGAAGCTGCCGGGATGGAACGTGGTAGTCGACAACAAGCCGGGCGCGGGCGGCAATATCGGCTCCGACATCGTGGCCAAGGCCGCGCCGGACGGCTACACGCTGTTGATGGGCACGGTTGGTACGCATGGCATCAACCAGTCGCTGTACGGCAAGCTGCCGTTCGACCCGATCAAGGATTTCGCGCCAATCACCGCCGTGGCGTCGGTGCCGAACGTGCTGGTGGTCAATCCCGCCTTCGCGGCGCAGAACAAGATCAATAGCGTCAACGACCTGATCGCCTACGCCCGTGCCAATCCGGGCAAGCTGAACATGGCGTCGAGCGGCAACGGCACGTCGATCCACCTGGCGGGCGAACTGTTCAAGACGCAGACCAAAACCTTCATGGTCCACTTCCCGTATCGCGGCAGCGGTCCGGCGCTGACCGATCTGACCGGCGGCACGATGCAGGTGATGTTCGACAATCTGCCGTCGTCGATGCAACTGATCAAGTCCGGCAAGCTCAAGGCGCTGGCCGTGACGAGCGCCAAGCCGTCGCCGGCGCTGCCGGGCATTCCGACCGTCGCCGCCGCGGCGAACCTGCCCAGCTTCGAAGCCAGCTCGTGGTTTGGCCTGCTGGCGCCAGCGGGAACGCCGCCCGAGATCATCAACCGGCTCCAGCAGGAAGTCTCCAAGAGCCTGAACTCGCCCGCCGTGCGCGAGCGCTTGATGGCCCAGGGTGCGGACCCGGTCGGCAACACGCCCGAGCAGTTCGCCGCGTTCATTCGCGCGGAGCACATCAAATGGGCCAAGGTCGTGAAGGACTCGGGCGCCAAGGTGGACTAGCGTCAAACCACAAGGTGGTGCCGCCGCCAGCGCATATACTTGAGGCATCAAATGTTCGAACCTGCTCCATTACGATGCCCAATCCTTCCGCCGCCGGCAGTGCTGCCGATGTCCCGCCGGTCGATCTCGAAACGAGCGCCGGCGAGTCGGACCACGAGGCGTTGCGACTCTGGCTGCGCCTGCTGACCTGCACCACGCTGATCGAAGGCGACATCCGCTCGCGCCTGCGGCAGGAGTTCGCCGTCACGTTGCCGCGCTTCGACCTGATGTCGCAACTCGACCGTCATCCGGAAGGCCTCAAGATGGGCGAGCTGTCGCGCCGCATGATGGTAACGGGCGGCAATGTCACGGGCATCACCGACCAGTTGCAGCAGGAGGGCCTGGTCACGCGCGAAGCCCTGCCCACCGACCGTCGCGCCTTTCTGATCCGGTTGACGCCGGCCGGGCGGGAGGCGTTTTCGCGCATGGCGCGCGCGCATGAAAGCTGGGTGGAACAATTGTTCGCAGGGCTTGCCGAAACGGATCGACGCACGCTGTTTCGCGTGCTTGGCCGCCTGAAGACCAGCCTGACCACGCCATGATCTATCGTCCATTTCGTCTATTTAGCCCGCGGCCCATGCCAGCCGGCGCAGTCCGCGCGGCCGCCGTGGCCACCGTGACCGCAGTTGCCTTGACCGCCCTGGCGGCATGCAGCAGCGCACCGGCCGGCCCGCAGGTCACGCCGGTCAACGCCACCATCAAGCTTGGCCGCGTCACCGGGAAAACGTTTCTGTCGCGCGTGGATGTGCCGCAGGCCAGCAGCTACGGCGGCTATGGGGTTGGCGTTGGCGGAGTGGCCGGCGGCGGAGGCGGAGGCGGCGGTGTGGGAATGGGATTTTCGGTGGACCTGACGCGGCTGCTGAACCGTCAGCAACCGGCGCCGCAGATAGACCTGTACCAATACACGGTCAAGACACTCGATGGCACGGTGGCACAGGTCAATGGCCCGGCGGCGCCAGGCCTGGAAGCGGGCACGTGCGTGCGGCTGATTTATGCCGATGGCTCGACGCAGCCGCAAATGGCGCCGTCCAACGAATGCTGAATCGATCGGCGACGCGGTTAGCGTACGCCCTCCTGCGCGACGGGCCGGAGGGCGCGCGCGACGCCAGACGCTGAAGTCCCGTCAGGCCGCCTTGCGGCTGTCGCGCAATTCGCGGCGCAGGATCTTGCCGACATTGGTCTTCGGCAATTCGGTACGGAACTCGACGTACTTCGGCCGCTTGTAGCCGGTCAGGCGGTCCTTGCAGAACGCGATCACATCGGCTTCCGACAGCGCCGGATCCTTCTTGACCACGAACAGCTTCACCACCTCGCCCGAGTGCTGGTCGGGCACGCCCACCGCGGCCACTTCCAGCACGCCCGGGCATTCGGCCACCACGCCTTCCACCTCGTTCGGATACACGTTGAAGCCCGACACCAGGATCATGTCCTTCTTGCGGTCGACGATCTTGGTGTAGCCGCGCTCGTCCATCACGCCGATATCGCCGGTCTTGAAGAAGCCGTCGGGCGTCATGACCTTGGCCGTCTCGTCGGGGCGATTCCAGTAGCCGGCCATGACCTGCGGACCCCGCAGGCAGATTTCGCCAGGCTGGCCGAGCGGCAGTTCCTTGCCGTCGTCATCGCGGATCGACACTTCGGTCGAAGGCAGCGGCAGGCCGATGGTGCCCGAGAACGCGTCGGTATCGGTCGGGTTGCAGGTGGCCGACGGCGAGGTTTCGGAAAGGCCATAGCCCTCGATGATCGGGCAGCCGGTCTTGGCCAGCCAGTTCTTGGCCACGGCTTCCTGCACGGCCATGCCGCCACCATTGGCCACGCGCAAACCCGAGCAATCGACCTTGCTGAAATCGGGATGGTTGAGCAGCGCGTTGTACAGCGTGTTGACCGCCGGGAACATGTTGAACTTGTACTTCTGCAGTTCCTTGATGAAGCCCGGAATATCGCGCGGATTGGGAATCAGGATGCTCAGGCCGCCGCTGCGCATGCCCAGCAGGCAGCAGACCGTGAGCGCGAAGATGTGATACAGCGGCAGCGCCGTGATCGTGATCACCTGATCGATATGCGCGCCCTTGGCCAGCGCCGGCTGCATCCATGCTTCGGACTGCAGAACGTTGGAGACGATGTTCCGGTGCAGCAGCGTCGCGCCCTTGGACACGCCCGTGGTACCGCCCGTGTATTGCAGGAACGCGATGTCGTCGGGGCCGGTGGTGACCGGCTTCAGTTCCATGCGCCGGCCTTCAGCCAGCACGTCGTTGAAGCGCACGCAGTTAGGCAGTTCCCACGCCGGCACCATCTTCTTGACGTTGCGCACGACGAAATTGACGATGGCGCCCTTCAGGCCGCCCAGCATGTCGCCCATGCTGGCCACCACGATATGCTTGACCGGCGTGGCGGGCAGCACCGCCTGTAACGTCGCGGCAAAATTCTCAAGAATGACGATGGCCTCGGCGCCGCTGTCCTTGAGCTGGTGTTCCAGTTCGCGCGGCGTGTACAGCGGATTGACGTTGACCACCACATAGCCGGCGCGCAGCACGGCAGCCAGGGCCACGGGGTACTGCAGCACATTGGGCATCATCAGCGCGACGCGCGCGCCGGGCCGCAGCCCGCGCGACTGCAGCCACGCGGCAAACTGGCGCGAAAGCTGGTCCAGTTCGCCATAGGTGATGGCCTTGTCCATGCAGATGAACGCGCGGCGATCGGCGTAGGTATGGAACGATTCCTCAAGCAACTGGGCCAGCGACCGGAACTGGCTGGCGTCGATTTCCGCGGGAACGCCTGCCGGATAGTGTTTCAGCCACAGCTTTTCCATACCGTCTCCTGAATTTCTGAATGATCGTTCGATTTTTTGGGAATGCTAAACGCGCGTGCCGCCCGAGCACAACCTGTTAGACGAAGTCCTCCACGAATTTCTCGGCGGAAACAGTGGATTATGCGCCACGCGCGGCGCGCTTCAAGGGAATACCCTGACCGTTCCGCGCCAGGTCGGGTCGGCCGCGAGCGGCGCGCAGCCGCATGGGCGACGTCTGCGCCCGCCGTTCCGCGCGGCTCAGATCGGCAGCACCAGCTTCATCATGTTGTGCGCGAGCTCCTGGGCCAGCGCCTCCGGATCCATACGTCCCGGCTCGTGCCACGTGTACATGAAGCCGACCACCCCGCCGATCGTATGCGCCGTCACGCGCGCATCGCCAAATGCAAACACGCCGGCGGCGCGGCCTTCTTCGAGCATCCCGTACAGATCGCGATAGAACTCGCGCGCCATGCTATTGAGCCAGGTCACGGTCTCGGGCTGCAGGTACTGGTTGTCGCGGAAGCTCAACGCGGCGGCCACATGGCAGCGCACGCAGCGGCGCGCCATTTCGAGCAGGCATGTGTGCAGGCGCTCGCGAATCGGCAGCGAAGGATCGGCGGTCTCGCGGATCACCGGCAGGCAGGTCTGCGCCGACTCCCGGCACAGGATGTCGAAGATCTCGTACTTGTCGGCAAAGTAGTAATAGACCGCCGGCTTGGTGACGCCCAGCGCGCGGCACAGGTCGTTCATCGTCATGCCCGGATAGCCCTTGGTGTAGAAAAGCTGGGCGGCGGTGTCGAGGATCTGGCGCCGACGCGCTTCCTGGCGCTCGGCAACGTGCGAGCGAGCCGGGCCGTCTTCGCTCAGCGTGGCGGCTTCGGTGGCGCGTGGCGGGTGACCTGTTTTTCGGGGAGCATGCGACATGGGCGCCATTCTCGCACGCAGCGCGCGCGCCACCATCGGGGAAAGTCCCGCGTCCGGGCGTTCAGGGATGGGGTGCGGCGGACGCGGCGTCGGCGCCGCGCGCAGTCAGCGGCGTCACTTCGGTTGCGGGCGGCGCTAGTCTGCGCAGCGCGGCGTCGCGCTCGGCCGGCGGCAGGTCGCCAATGCGGCGTACGGCCGTATAAAACTTTTCCCAGTCGCCGCCCGACTGCGCCAGCAGCGCCGTGAACGCGGGCACCCATTGCTGATACGTGGCGACGGCGGCCAGATGGGCGTTGGTCAGCGGCTGGTCGAACCAGCGATCGTATCCGGTATAGCCGCCCCACTCCGTCTTCAGCGCCGCATAGTCGTTGCGCAGGCCGTCGAAGATGCGCGCCTTGCCCTCGCGCTTGGCCGCGTCGTCGAGCGGCGACTTGTACAGCGTCACCAGCTTGTCGCGCGTGCTCAGCAGCATCGCGCGGAACTGGCGACGCCGGGCATCGTAGATCGCATAGCTGGCCCGTGCATCGGGCGAGCCGTCCTGCGCCAGCCAGCGCTGCACGCCGGCCGTCTCCACGGCGGTGGCAAACGACTCGTTGAACGCGGTGTCGTTGCGCACGTAGACCACCTGATGCGCTAGCTCGTGGAAGATCAGACGCGCCAGCTCGCCCTCGGGCTGGTAGACGAACGTGTTCAGCAGCGGATCGTCAAAGTAGCCGAGCGTCGAATAGGCGGGAATGCCGGCGACATAAGCTTCCAAACCGTCATGCCGCAGGTTTTGGGCGTAATGCTCCGCGTCGTTCTGATCGTAGTAGCCGCGGTATGTGATGCAGCCGACGATCGGAAAACACCATTTGCGCAGTTCCATCGACAGCTCCGGCGTGGCAAACACGCTCCACACCACATAGGGCCGATGCAGATTGGCATAGCGCCGATAGCTGCCATTGTCGGGCAGCTTCAGTTCGCGTGAGGCGTAGTCGCGGATGCGGCGCGCCAGTTCCAGCCGGCTGGCCAGCTTGACGTCGTGCGCGCCGTTGGCCGTTGCGATGGCGTCGTCAAGCGACTGCGCGCGCGACATCACGCCAAGGTGTCCGCCGATCGACTGGTAGTAGTAGCCGACCGTATCGCAGCCGGCCGCCAGCAAAACCGCGGCAAGCATCGCCACGATGCCTGCCATGCGTCGGCGGCGCGGCCTGCGGATCATGACGCCAGCGTCTCGGACCGGACCGCCTCCACTTCCACGAGGCAGTCATAGAACACCGGCGCGCGGCCGAGGTCGGTCAGGCGCTGGCTGGTCAGCTCGTTGGCGTTCTTGCCGTCGGGCGCGAGCTTCTTCCACCAGATCGACAGACCGACAACCAGCCCCTGCCGGGCGCGATCGGTCACGCGGGCGCGCGCCTGCATGCTGCCGCGATCGTTGAACGCGCGCACCATATCGCCGTGCACGATGCCGCGCGCGGCGGCGTCGGCCGGATGGATATCCAGATGCGGTTCGCCTTCGGTGGCGCGCAGGCTGTCGACATTGACGAACGAGCTGTTCAGGAAGTTGCGCGCGGGCGGGGAAATCATCGCCAGCGGGTAGCGTGCCGCCAGTTCCGGCGCGGATGCCGGCGCTTCGTAAGGCGGCACATAGGCGGGCACGGGATCAAGTCCATCGCGCGCCATCGCTGCCGAATAGAACTCGCACTTGCCCGAAGGCGTCGGGAAGCCGCCCTGGGCAAACGGCGCCGCGCCGATATTCAGTTTCTGCCAGCCGCGCGCCTTCAGCGAATCCCAACTGATGCCCTCGGCACGGCTGTCATTGCGAAGAATGGCCTGGTCGGCGATGGTTTCGTCGCTATCGGCAAAGCACGGATCGGTGAAGCCCATGCGCGCAGCCAGGCGGCGAAAGATCTCGGTGTTCGGCAACGCCTGGCCAAGTGGCGCCACCGACTGGTTGTTGGCCAGGAAATAGGTGTGGCCGTAGGCCTTGTGCACGTCGATGTGTTCGAGCTGGGTAGTGGCGGGCAGCACGATATCGGCATAGTCCGCGGTATCGGTGCGGAAGTGTTCGAGCACCACCGTAAACAGGTCCTCGCGCGCAAACCCTTGCGCCACCTTGACCGATTCCGGCGCCACGGCCACCGGGTTGCTGTTGTAGACCACCACGGCCTCGATCTTGGGACCGTTGCCACCAGTGCCGTCGTCGAGCAGCGCGTCGCCGATGGTGCTCATGTTGACGGTGCGCGGCAGCTTCGGCCAGCTCGGCAGCAGGTCTGGGCGTTGCAGCGCGGCGGTATCGACCGGAAAGAAACCCGACGTCGACAATTGCAGACCGCCGGCAGCATGGCGCCACGCGCCCACCAGCGACGGCAGCGACGCCACCGCGCGCACCGCCTGGCCGCCGCCGCGCACGCGCTGCACGCCGTAGTTGAGACGAATGGCGACGGGCTCGCGTTCCTTGATCGCCAACTGTCCGTAGAGACCGGCGAGCCATTCGATATCCTCGACCGCCACGCCGCAGATCTGCGCCGCGCGCGCCGGCGGGAATTCCATCGCGCGCTCGCGCAGCGCGTCGAATCCGATCGTGTGCTGCGCGATGTAGTCGTGGTCGAGCAGATCGTCGCGGATCAGGATATGGATCATCGCCAACGCCAGCGCGCCATCGGTGCCGGGCATCGGCGCGATATGCCGGTGGCATTTTTCGGCGGTCAGCGAACGGTACGGATCGATCGCCACCAGCGTAGCGCCGCGGCGCTTGGCTTCCTGCGCGCGCGTCCAGAAGTGCAGGTTCGACGCAATCGGGTTGCCGCCCCAGATAATGATCAGCTTCGCATCGGCCACATGCTCGATGTCCATGCCGACGCTTGCGCCGTAGGTGTAGCGCAGCGCCGTGGCGCCGGCGCTGGCGCAGATCGTGCGATCGAGCAACGACGCGCCGAGCTTGTGGAAAAAGCGCGCCGCCATGCTTTCGCCCTGCACCAGTCCCATCGTGCCGGCGTAGCTGTACGGCACGATCGCCTCGGGGCTGCGCGCGGCGATGGCCGACAGGCGCTGCGCGATCTCGTCGAGCGCTTGGTCCCAGGAGATCGGCTCGAACTTGCCTTCGCCCTTCTTGCCGACGCGGCGCAACGGCGTGAGCAGGCGATCCGGGTGATACGTGCGTTCGGTATAGCGCGACACCTTGGTGCACAGCACGCCCTGGGTGCCGGGATGCTCCGGGTCCCCCGCCACCTTGACGGCGCGGCCATCCTCGACGGTGACGAGCAGCGCACAGGTATCGGGACAATCGTGGGGACAGGCGGCACGGACAATGCGGGTGGCCATGGTGGTATCGGCAGGCAATGGGGCTGTGGGGGGCGCCCGGTACGGGCATGGAGGCGGGCGGATGGCCCCGCGCGCTGGTCATTGAACCGACTGTGGCGCAGCGGCCTCGGCCGAACATGCCGGACCGGGAGAAAGTGTTTGAGTCCGATTGTATTCGATTATGATGTGCCGGCGCAGTCCGGCCCCGGCCGCACTGCCCGGCTTGCGGGCCGGGGTCCCCGCACCGGCGCCAGACCGGATCGGGACGCACGGTCCGAAAGCAGCACAGAAGCAACAAGAAACGTTTTACGGATTTTTGACGGGGATTCACATGGGTTTCACAACTGGGGTCAAGCGCCGGCAAGTGGTCGGCGCGATGATGGCGGCCGCGCTGGCCGCGACGGGCGTGCCGGGCGTCGCGCTGGCCGCCAACACGACGGCAGGCGAAGCGGGCGTTACCGCCGACACCATCGTACTGGGCCAATCGGCTGCGCTGACCGGTCCCACGGCCGTGCTGGGCAAGCAGATGAACGCAGGCGCGCGCCTCTACTTCGATTTCATCAACGGCCAGGGCGGCGTGTTTGGCCGCAAGATCGAACTCAAGGCGCTCGACGACATGTACGAGCCCGACGAGGCGATCAAGAACACCAAAAAGCTGATCGAGGAAGAACGCGTTTTTGCGCTGTTCGGTTATGTCGGCACGCCCACCAGCCAGGCGGTGTTGCCGATGATCAACCAGGCGCGCGTGCCGTTCTTCGCCCCGTTCACCGGCGCCCAATCGCTGCGCCAGCCGCAGAGCCGCTACGTGTTCCATGTGCGCGCCGGCTACGACGAGGAAACGGCCGCTATCGTGCGCCAGATCCGCACGACCGGCCTGAAGCGCGTCGCCGTGGTCTACAACGACGACGCGTATGGCCGCGCCGGCATCGCGGGGATCGAGCATGCGATCAAGTCGCTGCCTGCGGACAGCGGCGTGCAGCTCGTGGCACAGGAAAACGTGATCCGCAACACGGTTGAAATCGGCGACGCGATGCAGGGTGCCATGAAGGCCAAACCCGATGCGATCGTCATGATCAGCGCCTACCGCACCGTTGGCGCGTTCGTGAAGGAAGCGCTGCGCCGCGGCTACAGCGGACAGTTCTACAACGTGTCGTTTGTCGGCACGCAGGCGCTGGCCAAGGAAGTGGGCCCGCAAGGCAGCGGCGTGATCATTTCGCAGGTGATGCCGCATCCGGGCAATGCCACGCTGCCGGTGGTGCGCGAATATCTGCGGCTGCTGCAGGCTGCCGGCAAGCAGAACGACTTCGACTACGCCAGCATCGAGGGCTTCATCGCCGCCAAGGCGTTTGTCGAAGGGCTGCGCCGCACCGGCAAGGACCTCACGCGCGAACGCTTTGTCAGCGCGATGGAAGGCATGCGCAACGTCGATCTCGGCGGCTTTATCGTCCAGTTCGGTCCGGACAACCACGTCGGCTCGAAGTTTGTCGAGATGACCATCATCAACTCGCGCGGCGTCGTGATCCGCTGAGTGATATGCAGCCAGCCCGCCCGTTCGTTCCCGGCAAAGGGAATGAGCGGGCGCGCCGGGTTCAGCTCATGTCGTTCAGGTGACACGCGGAAAACCGCAGCGGCGCGATTTCCCGCAACTGCGGCTGTTCGATCTTGCAGCGCGGCATCGCATGCGGACAGCGCGGGTGGAAATGGCAGCCCGGCGGCGGATTGAGCGGCGACGGGATTTCGCCCTTGATCGCGACGTACGTCTTCTTTCCCACCTCCAGCTTGGGCGCTTCGGCCAGCAGCGCCTGCGTATAAGGATGGTTCGGCGCGGCGAATACCTGCTCCGTCGGCGCCGACTCCACCACGCGTCCAAGGTACATGATCACCACGCGGTCGCTGATGTGCTTGACCACGCCGAGATCGTGGCTGATGAACAGATAGGTCAGGTCCAGCTCTTCGCGCAGCCGCATGAAAAGGTTCAGCACCTGCGCCTGGATCGATACATCAAGCGCCGCGACCGATTCGTCGCAGACCAGAAATTCCGGCTTGACGGCCAGCGCCCGCGCGATTCCGATGCGCGCGCGCTGCCCGCCCGAAAACTGGTGAGGAAAACGGCGCAGGACGGTCGGGTCCATCCCGACGCGCACGAGCATGTCCTCGACATACGCCTGTTGCGCACGCTTCTCGACCATGCCGTGGACCACCGGCGCCTCGCCGACGATATCGAGCACGCGCAGCCGAGGATTCAGCGACGCATAGGGGTCCTGGAAAATCATCTGGATCGCCAGTTGCCGCTCGCGTCTTTTCTCCGGCGGCAGCCGGTCCAGATCGGTGCCGCGCCAGAAGCGCTCGCCCTCGGTCAGCGTGTGCAGGCCGACCACCATGCGTCCCAGCGTGGATTTGCCGCAGCCCGATTCCCCGACCAGTCCGACCACTTCGCCCGCACGGATCGCCAGGTCGACCTTGTCGACCGCGTGGACCACCTCGGTGCGCTGCTTCGCGCCAAACACGTTGGCGATCTTCGCGGCAACGTCGAGCGACTTGACGAAGCGCTTCGAGACGCCGCGCATTTCGAGCAATGGCGCGGGCGGCATGGCCGTCTGCCCGGCCGGCGCGGTCGCGGCGCGTTCGGCGGCGGTATCAATCACCGTGGCGTTCATGCTGCCTCCTGCTGGACATGCACTGGATGGAAACAGCGCAACTGGCGACCGTCCGCGGAGATTTCCAGGGGCGGGTCGGTCTTGCAGACGTCCGTCGCATAGGGACACCGATTACGGAACGAACAGCCGCCGGGCAGGTTCAGGAGCGACGGCGTCATGCCCGGAATCTGCCGCAGCGGCGTGCCGCGCGGATTGCGCGACGGCGCCGAACCAATCAGTCCGTGCGTGTAGGGATGCTGCGGATGTTCGAGCACCTGGCGCACATCGCCCGACTCCACGATCTTGCCGGCGTACATCACACAAACCTTGTCGGCCAGGCCCGCCACCACCGACAGGTCGTGCGTGATCCAGATCAGCGACGTCCCCGATTCACGGCATAGCGTTTGCATCTCGTAAAGAATCTGGCCCTGGATGGTCACGTCGAGCGCGGTGGTTGGTTCGTCGGCGATGATCAGGTCGGGCTTGTTGAGCAAGGCGATGGCGATCGCCACGCGCTGCCGCATGCCGCCGGAAAACTGATGCGGATACGCCAGCAGCCGCTCGTCCGGCGATGGAATCCCGACGCGCGCCAGCGCATTGCGCGAGCGCTCGCGCGCGACGGCCTTGCTAACGTCATCGTGCGCGCGCACTGCTTCCATCATTTGCGTATCGATGCGCAGGACCGGATTCAACGTCATCATCGGATCCTGGAAGATCATCGCCACGCGATTGCCCCGCACGTCGCGCTGTTGCGCAGGCGTCAGCGCACGCAGGTCGCGCGTCACGCCGTCGCGGCTGGTCAGCGCGATACGGCCATCCACGACCTTGCCCGGTGCGTCGATCAATCCCATGATCGAATAGCCGGTCATCGACTTGCCCGAGCCCGATTCGCCGACCAGACCGAGGATCTCGCCGCGACCCACCGTGAACGACACGTCGTCCACGGCCTTGGCCACGCCAGCGCGTGTAAAGAACTGCGTCTTCAGATGTTCGACGACCAGGGTTGGCTGCGTCATATTGGCTCCGTTCCGTGCCCGCGATTACTGGGTCTGCAAGCGCGGGTTCAGCACATCGCGCAACTGATCGGCCACGAGATTCATCGCGACGATGGTGACCACCAGCGCGATCCCGGGAAAGAAGCTGATCCAGTACCGGCCGGACAGCATGTACTGCTGGCCGTTGGCGATCAGCATGCCCAGCGACGGCTCCGTCACCGGCACGCCCAGCCCGAGGAACGACAGCGTCGCCTCGAGCGTGATCGCCGAGGCCACCTGCAGCGCGGCGATCACGATCAGCGGCGGCAGGCAATTGGGCAGCAGATGGCGAAACATGATGCGCTGCGGCGGCAGACCAAGACAGGTGGCCGCCTCGATGTATTCCTTGCGCCGTTCCACCAGCGCGGCGCTGCGCGTGGTGCGCGCGTAGTAGGCCCACTGCACGGCGACGAGGGCAATGACGATATTGCCGATGCCGGGGCGCAGGAATGCCAGCAGGATCAGCGCCAGCAGGATGGGCGGAAACGACAGCTGCAGATCGGCCACGCGCATGATGAACGCTTCGACGCGCCCGCCGACGAAGCCGGCCAGCAGGCCGAGCGTGGCGCCCAGAATCAGCGCCACCACGGTACTGAACACGCCCACGCCGATGCTGATGCGCAGGCCATACATGACGGCCGACAGCATGTCGCGGCCCTGCTCGTCGGTGCCGAGCAGATAGCGCACGCCATCGTCGCCCACCTCGCCCGGTGTGCGGAAGTTCTCCAACGTGCTGATGGTCGACAGATCGTACGGATTCTGCGGCGAAATCAGCGGCGCGAAAATGGCAATCAGCAGGATCGCCACCAGCACGACCAGCCCAAGCACGGCGAGCCTGCTTTCGAAGAACTGCCGGACGAAGCGCCGGAATGGCGTCTGTTCCTTGACTGTCTTGGCCGGCGCGGCGGCTTCCTGCGATGCGGTGGAAGTGCTCATGGCTCAGCCCTTGTTGTCGGCGATGCGCACGCGCGGATCGAGCATGCTGTAAATGATGTCCACCACGAGGTTGATCAGGATGAACAGCGTCACGATCACCATCAGGTAGGCGACGATCACGGGCCGGTCCAGCAACTGGATCGAGTCGATGATCAGTTTGCCCATGCCAGGCCACGCGAAGATCGACTCCGTGACGATGGCAAACGCGATGATCGAACCGAACTGCAGCGCGATAACGGTGACGATCGGAATCAGGATGTTCTTGAGTACGTGCACGCCCACGATGCGCGCGTTGGACAGGCCCTTGGCGCGGGCAAACTTCACATAGTCCTGCAGCATGGCCTCCTGCGCGCCCGCGCGCGTCAGGCGAATCACCATCGCGATATTCAGCAGCGACAACGTGACGGCCGGCAGGATCAGGTGGCGAATGCCGTCGACCGTAAGAAAACTCAGCGGCACGCCCAGCACGCTGACGGTCTCGCCTCGTCCGTTCGACGGCAGCCAGCCAAGCTGCACGGCAAACACCATGATCAGCATCAGTCCCACCCAGAACGTGGGTAGCGAGAACCCCAGGATCGACACGGTCATGATGGTCTTGCCCGCCACGCCATTCGGCCGCAGGCCGGCCCAAAGCCCGAGGGGAATGCCCAGCACGATGGCTAGCAAGATGGCGCAGACGGCCAGTTCCATTGTCGCCGGCATGCGCTCGAAGATCAGCTTGAGCGCCGGCGTGCCATGCGCGAACGACGTGCCGAGGTTACCGTGCAGCGCGTTCTGCAGGAATATCCAGTACTGCTCCCAGAGCGGCTTGTCCAGGCCGAGCGCCGCGATGGTGCGCTTGATGTCTTCCTGATCCGCCTGCGGGCTGATCAGGATGTCGACCGGGTTGCCGATGGCAAAGACGCCGAGGAACACGAGCAGCGACATGACCAACAGCACAACCACGCTCTGCATCAGACGCCGAATGATGAAGACCAGCATTTTTCAGACGCTATCCTTTCGCTGACCGCCGCGAAGGCGGTCGGCGTGTTCGCGATCCCACGCGCACGTCGCGGAAGATTCGCCCCGACCCGCCGTCCGGGCCGGGGCCGCGATCATACCGGAGCCGGCGCATGACGCGCCGGGCGCCGCATTGCCTGAAGGCCAGCCCGTCGCCGGGCCGGCTGACTGCCACTGGCTTACTGCGGCTTGAAGTTGTGCGCGTAGGTACGCTCGTCCGTGCGCGGCACATAGGTGATGCCCTTCTGCGTGGCCCACGTAGTGACCTGATGATGGACCGGGATGATGCCGCCGTCCAGGATGGCGATGGCGGTGGCCTCCTGCAGCAGCTTGGAGCGCTCGTTGTCATCGACCGTGGCCAGCGCCTTTTCCAGCACCGCGTCCATCTTCGGATTGCAGTACTCGCCCCAGTTGGTGGTGCCGAAGCCCTTCTTGGAGTCCTCGCACGCCAGCAACGCACGCAGCGGCGAACTGACTTCACCGGTCTGCGCGCCCCATCCGACCAGCCCGAACGACCATTCGTGGCGGATTGCCTTCGACGAATACGTGGCCATCGGCATACCCTCCACCTTCGTATTGATGCCGATACGGGTGAGGTTCTGCGCGATCGCCTGGGCAATCTTCTCGTCGTTGACGTAGCGGTTGTTCGGCGTATGCAGCGTCAGGCCGAAACCGTTCGGATAGCCCGCATCGGCCAGCATTTTCTTGGCCGCTTCCGGGTCGTACTTGAGCGTCTTGAGCGCGGGATTGTGGCCAAACATCGTCGGCGGGACGAGGTTGTTGGTCGGCTCGGACAAGCCTTCCATCAGGCGATCCTTGATGCCCTGACGATTGATGGCGGTGCTGATGGCGATGCGCACGCGTGCATCCTTCAGCGGATTCTTGTCCATCGGCTGGCCGTCCTTCGTCGTGACAAACGGCGACTTGTCGCGCTTGGTGTCGAAGTACAGATAGATCACGCGATGGGAAATCTTCGAGAAGAACGACAGCTTGGGATCGTTGCGCACTTTCGGCAGATCCGGCGTCGGGACGTTCTCGATGGCCTGCACATCGCCGGACAGCAACGCGGCCAGGCGCGTGGCCGGATTCGGGATGAAGCGCAGCGTCACCTTCTCCCACGCAGGCTTGGGCCCCCAATAGTCGGGATTCCTGACCAGCTCGACCCGGTCGTCACGCGCATAGCTGACGAACTTGAAGGGACCCGTGCCGATCATGCCCTTGCCCTGCGCGAAATCGTCCGAAGACAGTCCCTGCGTGGCTTTCTTCTGCACCATGAAGACCGATGTCAGGTCGTTCAGCATCAGCGGATACGGCTGATTGGTGGTCAGCTGGATGGTGTACTTGTCGATGATCTTCTTGTTGATGATCGCCTTCGTATACACATCGAACTTGCCGGGACTATTGACGATCGTGGCGGGACGATCGAGCGACCACGCGATGTCCTCGGTGGTCAGTTCGGTGCCGTCATGCCACTTCACGCCCTTGCGGATCTTGAATTCCCAGGTGAGGTTGTTCACCAGCTTCCACGATTCGGCCAGACCAGGAATCACACGGCTGTCCGGATCGAGCTTGATCAGCGTATCGAACACGTGCTCGGACACATTGATGTTCGAGAACAGGTTGTAGAAGTGCGGATCCATCGAGGTCGGCGGCGAACTCATGGCGATCTTCAGATCCGCCGCATGCGCCGGCACAGCCAGACCTAGGCCGAGGACACCGGTCAGCAGGACGGCGCCCACCGTCTTGCCGACAACCTTCTTGAAGTGACGAAGGGACATCGCGCGATTCTCCCTGTGGGAATGCTTGAAATGACGTTTAGGATCAACCGCGTTTATCGCCGGTGCCATAACGGATTCGGCCGCATTTTGGTGCGGCGTTCCGCAAGGCAGCGTAGCGCGCGGCAGGCCGGGCACTTCAAGCATGAACTGTTCCAGCACTGCCAGTCGGCCGCCATGCGGGGAAACCCACCCGCGCAGAATAGGGCGCGCAATGCTGCGCCGCGACACACATTGCCCCCCGAGGGCAAGCTGCGGAAGGGCGTCGCGCGTGGCGGCTGGGTAGCGGAGGGTGACTGCGCTGGAGCGGCTTGCGGCGAATTGTGGCGACATCGAACGGCCTGGGGCGGCGCGCGGCCGTGCACGTCCGACCTGGCCGCGCGCCATCGACAACGCCTGGGTTTTGGCGCGCGATGGATAGCCGTCGTATGATCCCGATATTCCAATGCCCCAATTGCCCGGACTGGCATCATGAAGCTCATCCCCGAAATCCTGCAGGCGCAAGCCGAAATCCGAACCCTTCGCCGCGATATCCACGCCCATCCCGAACTCTGCTTCCAGGAACAGCGCACCGCCGATCTTGTGGCGAAAAGCCTCGAATCGTGGGGCATCGAAGTCCATCGCGGGCTTGGCACAACGGGACTCGTCGGCGTGATCCGCAACGGCAAGGGATCGCGCAGCATCGGCTTGCGCGCCGATATGGACGCGCTGCCGCTGCAGGAAGCCAACACCTTCGGCCATCGTTCGCAGCACGACGGCAAGATGCATGCTTGCGGTCATGACGGACATACCGCCATGCTGCTCGGCGCCGCGCGCTATCTGGCTGAACACCGCAACTTCGACGGCACCGTGAACCTGATCTTCCAGCCCGCCGAGGAAGGCGGCGGCGGTGCGCGCGAGATGATCAAGGACGGATTGTTCGAGCGCTTTCCGTGCGACGCCGTCTTCGGCATGCACAACTGGCCCGGCATGCCGGTGGGAGCCTTCGGCACAACGGCCGGCCCGCTGATGGCGTCGAGCAACGAATTCAAGATCGTGGTGCGGGGCAAGGGCGCGCACGCGGCCATGCCGCACAACGGTTGCGATCCTGTCTTTACCGGCGCGCAGATCGTGTCGGCATTGCAAGGCATCATCACGCGCAACAAGCGCCCGATCGACACTGCTGTCATTTCCGTGACGCAGTTCCACGCGGGCGATGCGACAAATATCGTGCCGAATGAAGCGTGGCTCGGCGGCACGGTGCGCACCTTCACCGTGCCTGTGCTGGATCTGATCGAGCGTCGCATGGAAGAAGTGGCGCGCGCCGTGGCCCAGGCATTCGATTGCACCATCGATTTCGAATTTCATCGCAACTATCCGCCGACGATCAACAGCAGCGCCGAGGCGCAGTTTGCAATCGATGTGGCCGCGGAGGTGGTTGGCGCATCGAATGTCGACGGGAATGTCGAGCCGACGATGGGCGCGGAAGATTTCTCCTTCATGCTGCAGGAAAAGCCCGGCTGCTATCTGTTTATCGGTAACGGCGAGGGGTCGCACCGCGAGGCCGGTCACGGCATGGGACCGTGCATGCTTCACAATCCCAGCTACGATTTCAACGACGAACTGCTGCCGGTGGGCTCGACGTTCTTCGTAAAGCTGGTGGAGAAATGGCTGGCGCCTGCGTGATGCGGCGACGCGATCTGTTCCGCTGAAATCCACGCCGCACGATGACTCACACGCAACTGGACGATGCTACCGCGACCCGATTCGCGGAAGTCGCGCTCGAGAATATCGTGCGGCCGTATCCGTACAAGGTCGACCATCTGATGGTGAGCGAGGAGGACCTGTCCACGCCCACCGTTGCGCATCCGGTCTTTTACGGCAGCTACGATTGGCACTCGTCGGTCCATATGCATTGGCTGCTGGTCAGACTGCTGGCGCTACGCCCGCATCTGTCTATCGCCACGCGGATTCGGGAAACGCTGACCGCGCGGCTGCGGGCCGATGCCATTGCAGTGGAGCTTGCCTACTTCGAGCGCGCGTCGTCGCGCACCTTCGAGCGGCCTTATGGCTGGGCCTGGATGCTTCGCCTTCAGGCCGAAATGTCTTCGCTGGCCGAACGCGATGGCGAGGCCGCGGCTTGGGCCGACGCCTGCGCGCCGCTGGCCCATCATCTCGCGCAGCGGCTGCACGACTACATCGAAACGGCAACCTTTCCTATTCGCACCGGGACGCACTTCAACAGCGCTTTTGCATTGGTGATGGCGTTGTCTTACGCGAAGATCGGGCATCATCCCGCCTTCCGCAAGGCAATCTTACGCCGCGCGCATCGCTGGTTTGGACACGATCAACGCTACCCGGCGCGGTACGAACCAGGCGGCGATGAATTCCTGTCGGGCGGCCTGATGGAGGCGGTGCTGATGCGTCTGATCTCCAGCGAGGAGGCGTTTGCCGGGTGGTGGGAGCTGTTTGCGCCTGCCCAGGCCGAGATGGGAACCTGGCTCACGCCAGTGGAAGTTGCCGATCGGACCGATCCGAAAATGTCACATCTCGACGGCCTGAACATGTCGCGCGCCTGGTGCTGGAGGCTGCTTGCGCCATCGTTACCGCCCAAGCTGCAGGCGCTTGCGGTACGGGCATGGTCCGATCATCTGGAAGCATCGTTGCCGCAGGCCGTCGATGGTCATTACGTCGCCACGCATTGGCTGGCGACGTTTGCGCTGTTGGCGCTCGAGGATGAGCGAGCGGGTTGTGGATGACGCGGGCCGCTCCAATTCCCGTCAAATCCCGCTAAATTCTCTCAATCTAGGAAGATGTCGCCGTACCAAGCCTCGGCGCGGCTTTTAGTATTGTCGGTATCCGTCATCAATCCCACCGCAAGGATCTTGCCCGGTTCCGCGCCAAATGCCTTGCGGTAGTCGGCGCGCAGGTCACGCTCATGGCATCGCCATTCATTGGTATGGCGTGTGCCCGAGTCGACCACGATCATGCGGACACGATCGGTATGAGGATTGTTAAGGATGGTGCCAACCGGGCGCTTGCCGCCCCAGATGTACATCAGCGTTGCGTAGGGCATCTCGCGCCCGGTGGTGATTCGCGCCATTTCGTACATCAGTTGATCGCGTAGCGATAAAGAACTGCGATCCCCGTCGAATGCGACAAAGATACGTAACGGTGAATCCTCGCGATGGCTCACCGCATTGTCGGCTACGCGGATGACGTCGCGCGTCTTCCACATCCAGCTCAGCGAGCCTGGATCCCGCTGAATCAATGGAACATAGAGACCGGAAGCAGAACCGTCCGCCTGCGCGTGCAACACCTTGCGTTGATCGACTTCCGTCAGCGAATAGCGTGTCGGCGTCTTGTTGCGATTGATGGTCCACGGTTGCCAGCCGATCGGGATCGGGGCGACTTCGGGCGATGTGGAAAATTGCGGCAGCTGGGTGAGCAGCGGCAGCAGTGGGACTTTCGGCTCGGTGTCGGCGCCATCGGCGCTGTCTGAGCCGACATCGTTATCCGAATCCGATGGCTGCAGGCGATTGGCCAATTCCAGCGGGTCCGGCGTGAAGTTGGACGTCTGAAGCGTTTTAGCGGCTTTTGCCGCGAACGTCGCGCAATTCCCATCGGAGACCGCAACCATCTGCGATGGATTCGTCGCTGTCATCGGCGAACTCGCGCAACCGGCGAGCGCGAGCGCGCTCAATGCATATGCCACTACTGGCCGAAACTTCGTGGCCATTTTACCCCCTGAACCCTGTTTCTCAACCCGTTCGTCGAATCCCAACATCCTGCGCGTCAGGCCTTTCGGCGCCGTAGCTTTGCTGTTGCAGACTGCATCGCGCTCACCTCAGTGAGACGCATGAGTGCTGACATTATCAGATGCGTATTTGACCGGGAATGCTCGGCTACCCTGAATACAACAGAGAACAACCGAGATTTCAGGAGAGGGCCGGGTAGAGGCAGCAATCCGCCGATGTATGGCGGCGCTATAAACCGCTCGCTCAAAAGCAAAACCCCCAAGCTTTTAGGGCTTGGGGGTTTTGGGGATAAGAGCCTGGCGATGACCTACTTTCACACGG